>CAIKWV010000114.1 GCA_903831165.1 uncultured cyanobacterium | reverse complement strand
GACCTACCACCCAGACCGCGACGAAGACCAGGGACGACAAGCCCAGATAAACCAGCGTCCAGGTCTGGAGATCGGCCATCTCCAGGCCGAACGGCAGGGCGCCGCCGGCCGCATCGCCAGCGGTCTGCAGGGCCAGGGGCAGGCTCAGGGCAGGAGGAAGCATGGCGGAACGCTACGTGAAACCCCGTCCACAGGCAGCCCAGAGGCCAGGATCACAGAGTTGATGACAGAGCCATGGCAGCGCGATCGGCCCCCTTTCCCCGCACCCTGATGCTGCTGGGCAGTGGCGAACTGGGCAAGGAGGTGGCGATCGCGGCCCAGCGACTGGGGTGCACGGTGATCGCGGTCGACCGCTACCCCGGGGCTCCGGCCATGCAGGTGGCCGATCGGGCCGAGGTGGTGGAGATGGCCGACCCGGAGGCCCTCAAAGCCGTGGTGCGCCGCCACCAGCCCGATGTGGTCATCCCCGAGATCGAAGCCCTCGCCGTCGACGCTCTGGCGGAACTGGAGAACGAAGGAATCACCGTGATCCCCACGGCCCGGGCCACGGCGGTGACGATGAACCGGGACCGGATCCGCGATCTGGCGGCGGGACCCCTCGGCCTGCGCACGGCCCGCTTCAACTACGCCGAAAGCGCCGCCGAACTGGCCGCCGCCGCCGCCCCCCTCGGCTGGCCGGTGGTCGTCAAACCGGTGATGAGCTCTTCCGGCAAGGGCCAGAGCCTGGTGCGAGGACCGGAGCAGATCGACGCCGCCTGGGAAGCGGCCATGGCCGGCGCCCGCGGCGTTGGGGCCCGGGTGATCGTCGAGGAGTTCCTGCGCTTCGAGCTGGAGATCACCCTGCTGACCGTGAAGCAATGGCAGGGGCCCACCCTGTTCTGCCCGCCGATCGGCCACATCCAGGAGCGGGGCGATTACCAGTGCAGCTGGCAACCGGTGCTGCTGGATCCGGAGCAACTGCAGGCCGCCCAGGCCATGGCCCGCCGGGTCACCGATGAGCTGGGTGGTGCCGGCCTGTTCGGTGTCGAGTTCTTCCTCTGCGGCCAGCCCGGCCAGGAGGAGATGGTGTTCTCGGAGCTCTCCCCCCGCCCCCACGACACCGGCCTGGTGACGCTGCTGGGGCAGAACCTGAGCGAGTTCGAGCTGCATCTGCGGGCCGTGCTCGGCCTGCCGATCCCCGAAATCCGCTCACTGGGTCCGGCCGCCAGCCGCGTGATCCTGGCCGAAGCCGCCGCCAGCGCCGTGGCCTACGACGGCGTGGCGGAAGCCCTGGCCATCCCCGAAACGCAGGTGCTGCTGTTCGGCAAGGCCGAAGCCAGGCCCCTGCGGCGCATGGGCGTCGCCCTGGCCCGCGGCGACGATGAAGCCCAGGCCCGGCAGCGCGCCGATGCGGCGGCGGCCTGCATTCGGGTGGGTGCCAGCCGTTAAAGCCGTCGACGCCCCTGGCCTGGCCTGCCTTTGAGCCGTAAGGTGCACCCAGCCAGGAGAACGATGGGTCAGGCCGCTTCCCGTCCGTCAGTGCCAACCCCTTCGTCGCCCAAGCGCCTGAAGGACCGTGGTGGGCGCCCGGCGCCCGAATCCACTAGGGCGGGAGTGCCCGATCTGCTGACTCGCCGCCAGACATCGGCGCCACCGCCGAAGCGAAAGCGGGCCCCCGGCATCTTCACCTTCGCGCTGGGGGCTGCGCTCGGCTATGCGGTGGCCAGCCCTTACACCCAGCAGCTGCCGGCGCTGAGCGGCCAATTGCTGGCGAGCCTGAGTCGCGGCCCGAAAAGCCTGGCGGCGATGGTCAATCCGCTGGCGTTCAGCCAGCACCGCGTGCTGGTGCTGGGCCGGGACAACGTGGCCGACAACACCGATGTGATGTTCACCGTGCAGGTGAAAGACGGCATCACCCAGATCACCCAGGTGCCGCGAGACACCTACATCGAATCCGAGAAACTGGGAACCCTTAAGGCCAACGCTCTCTTTGAACTCGGCGGCATCGCCACCGCCAAGGCCGAGGTGTCGAAACTGGTCGGTGCTCCGGTGGATCGCCATCTGAAGCTGAATCTCAACGCCGTCACCAAAGTGGCCGACGCCCTCGGCGGCGTCGAAGTGGATGTGCCCAAGCGCATGTACTACGTCGACAACGCCCAGGGTCTTTACATCGACCTTCAACCCGGACTGCAGAACCTCAAAGGCGAAAACCTGGAGGGCTTCCTGCGCTTCCGCCACGACGAACTCGGCGATCTGGGTCGGATGGAACGCCAGCGGCTGGTGCTGGCCAAGGTGTTTGAAAAACTGGCCCAACCCTCAACGTTGACCAAGCTGCCGGCGCTGCTCAAGATTGCCGGCGATGACGTCCTGACCGACCTTTCGCCGATCGAACTGACGCAGCTGATGGGCGCCATGGCCCACACCAAGCTCAGCACCACACGACTGCCGGGCAGGCTGTACTGGGAACACGATCTCAGCTACTGGATGCCGGACTCCAACACCCTCCATCCCACCGGCAACGGCGAAGAGCCGACGAACTGAACCGACTCCACGACCAGATGGCATCGGGGGGTTCAAAGACACCGGGATCTGTTTGCGTATGTTGCCCATCGCACGTGGCATTCAGGTCAAGCTGGCTGTCCATCTCTGGTCTTTCAGCTGTCGACGACGCCAACGAATCAGCCGGTGTCATCAACAGCGAACCAGCTGCAGTCCGCTCGGCATCCCTGCCTCGGGCACCACAGCTGCGCTTGGCCTGACACCTGAACAACCCAGGATCTCAGTGCGACACCCGCACCAGACCCATCTCGGCATCACCCCAACCGCCCGGCGGCAACAGGCTGGGCGCCGTCGGTTCGGGGCGCACACCGGCTCCGGCGGCATAGGCGCCATTGACCCAGGCGAGCAACAGAGCCCGCAGAGGTCCGCCAGCGGTCTCCTGGGGGCCCCGCAGGTTGAAGTGATCGCCACCATCCACCAGCACCAGGTCATGGCCGCCGGGAGTGGAGGAGCGGAACGGGTCGATCGCCTCCGGATCCGAGGGCACCACCCAGTCCTGGCTGCCGCTGACCAGCAGCACCCGGGCCTGCAAGCCCATGGAGGCCCCCGGAGCAAACAACAGGTGCAGGGGCGGGCTGACCGCCGCCACCGCCATCACCCGCGGATCAACCAGGCCAGCGCGATCGGCCGCGTCGAGGAAGCTGCACTGCAGCACCCAGCTGAGGTTGCGATCCGGATCATCCAGGTTGTTGCAACGCTGCTTGAGCAGCTTGGAACTGGGGGTGGCCCCCGCCAGCTGCAGGGCCGTGGTGGCCCCCCAGGAGTGGCCGATGACCACGACGCGATCGGTCTTGACACCGCTCAGGCCGGCGATCCGGCCCTCAGCGACGCCATCGATCACCGCCGAGATATCCAGGGGTCGCAGCTTCAGTTCCTCCGGACCCGGAGGCGGAGCGCTGCCCGAAAGCATGGCCCGCTGCTGGCTCTGATCGCTGCCGGGATGGAAAGGCAGGATCACCGTGTAGCCATGGCTGGCCAGATGCTGGGCCCAGCCCGCAAAACTGTGGGGTCCGTCCCAGAGGCCATGGGAGATGACCACCAGTTGGCCATTACCCCCCTGGGAGGGTCGGATCAGCTCAATCTCCAGGGGAGCTGGGCGGTGCTTGACCACCAGCGTGGCCTTGCTGACCAGGGGCTGCAGGCGACCAGGGGCAGCCAGGCGGGGATCGACAGGCACCGGCGTTCCGGAGGCCAGCTGCCGCGCTTCGGTCTGCTGACGCTTGAGGCGCTGCAATCCGCGGATGGCGGGCTCGAAATCGAGGGTGGCCGTGTGACCCGGCAAGGCCTGAATCAGGCCGAGAACCGTGAGCTCGCCGTTGACCTTGGCCCGCTCCAGGGCCTGATTGAGCTGTTCACCATCGACCCGGTTCGGCAGGCCATCGATCTTGCCCAGAATCGACGCCACCAGCAGGGCCTGCTCAAACAGGGGCGTACCGGCGGAATTGGCCACCAGCTTCTTGACCCGCAGCGGCAGGGGGGTGTCGAACAGCTGCTCCAACTTGCGGCCCAGGGCGCCATTGCTGGCCCGATCCAGTTCCGCCAGATCACTGTTGCCCTGCCTGAGCAGCTTCCGGCTGCCGAGCTCACTGACCTTGATGGTGAAGTTGGTCTCCAGCAGGGGCAGCCGCAGCTGGATCTCCTCCAGGGCGCGGGCCGGGCGGCTGCAAAGGGTGGTCGTGCCGACTAGGGCCAGCAGGCCCAGGCTGAGCGCCCGACGACGGAGAAAACAGGTCCGCAAGGTGCCAAAAGAAGGTTGGACCAGGCTCGCATGAACCAGGGAACCGGACAGGATCACCGCTGGCTCGCCACGCCTCGCCGTAGGCGAAAATCGCCGGCCGACACGCCGCCTGGGCACCAGCAGAAAGCGACAGCGACTTCGGGCGCGATCGCGACCCCAGACAAGGTGCCGCGGAGGCACCACCGCAGCGCCTAATCAAAGCCTGCTTGCATTAAGAGCAAGCAAGCAGACCAAGCGACCGATTGAAATAAGAGTATTTCAAAAACTACAAGGATCCTGCATCAGATGCTGGATCGATGAATTGAACTTAGCTTGACCAAGCTGGATGGTTTGGATCTCACTGGGTTTGAACATTGAATGATTCCGCTGAATATTCCACTGGCTTTCCTGAAAAGCCACCGGGCTCCGGAATATGTGGCATCAGAACATCAGCAACGAAACGATCAGATGATTCCTTCGAATCCCAGACAGCCACAATCAACACCCCACCCTCAGCATTGCCAGCCGCGTGAGAAAGCTGCCCCTGCGGCAGGCCACCATCGGGATGAACAGCTGCGACTTCAGCCCTGTACTCTTCCTCCGTGGCACCGGGCCAGAAATGGGTGAGAATATAAGTCATTGCAGTAATAACAAATGAACAAATAAACCCTAGCACGATCTCCTGCAATCCCGCACACGAGCTTCAACCAATCAGGCCAGTGACCAAAACTGCTTCACCGAGCATCCCCTAGGACCAGAGGGAACAATCCAAGGAGATGAAGCGATTGAGCAAGCCAACAGATGCCGATCAGAGCCTGTGCAAGGACCCAGGCAGCTTCGATGCGGCAAAGCAGATCAGCAAAATTTCACAATCCTTGGCAAAATCATGCTCAAACGTCAGTTCGCCCTGCACATCAGCTACCGGGAAAACTGACCCCATACGAAGCACCTGCAAGACGCAAACCTGAACCGAGCCCAGTCCAACAAGCACCCCAAATCCTGGCGATCGCTTAGAGGATGTCCCTGCTCAGACCACCACTGCCTGCGGCGGATGCTGCTTGAGCACCTGCTTGAGATACCGGCCCGTATGACTGGTGGCATGCTCAGCCACCTGCTCCGGGGTTCCCGTCGCCACGATTTCGCCGCCCTTGTCTCCCCCTTCGGGCCCGAGATCGACGATCCAGTCGGCACAGCGGATCACATCGAGGTTGTGCTCGATCACCAGGATCGAGTTGCCTTTGTCGACCAGGCGCTGCATCACATCCATCAGCTTGTGCACGTCGTAGAAGCTGAGGCCGGTGGTGGGTTCGTCGATCAGGTAGAGGGTCTTGCCGGTGGCGCGGCGGGAGAGCTCAGTGGCCAGCTTCACCCGCTGGGCCTCGCCGCCGGAGAGGGTGGGAGCCGGTTGCCCCAGCTTGATGTAACCCAGGCCCACATCCACCAACGTGCGCAACCGATCGGCCGCCTGGGGGATGGCACTGAACTCCTCGGCTGCCTGTTCCACCGTCATCTGCAAAACGTCGGCGATGGTGTGGCCGCGATAGGTAACCTGCAAGGTCTCACGGTTGTAGCGAGCGCCCTTGCAGACGTCGCACTGCACATAGACATCAGGAAGGAAGTTCATCTCGATCACATTCACCCCCTGGCCGCTGCAGGCCTCGCAGCGCCCGCCTTTGACGTTGAAACTGAATTGCCCCACCTGGTAACCGCGGGCCTTGGCCTCCACCGTGGCGGCAAACACCTGGCGGATCGG
>CAIKWV010000113.1 GCA_903831165.1 uncultured cyanobacterium | reverse complement strand
CAGGGCCCTGATGCTGATCGAACGCACCAGCCTGGTGTGGTTGATGCTGGTGGGTCCACCGGTCTGCTCAATGCGCACCAGCTGGCTGAGGGGCACCAGAGCGCCCTCGCGGGTGCGCACCGGCAGCGAGAGCACATCGTTGGCATCGCGGCGCGAGCGGCCGTCGAGCTGCACGATCACCCGCCGCACCTGGTCCGATTCGAAGGTGTCGTTGACGTAGTCGCTGCCGAAGCTGGCGCCCAGGGTGTCCACCAGGGTCGAGAGGTCCACCCCCAGGGAGGCCAGGCGCAGGCGATCGGGCACCAGCCGCAGTTGGGGAGCGCCGGAGCTGAAGCGGGTGGAGACCCGCTCAAAGGCCGGTTGGCCCTGCAGGAGCGTGGCCTGGGCGGCGGCGATGTAGGCGCGGGCCTGCTGCTCGAAGGCCGCCAGGCTGAGCTGACCGTTGCTGGTGTCGAGCAGTTCCAGTTCCAGGCCGCCCTCACTGCTGAAGCCGCGCACACTCGGGGCTTCGCTCAGCTGCACCACGGCGTTGCGGATGCGGCGCCGCAGCTGTTTGTTGACCCGTTCCGCCACCACGGCGCTGGTCTGGTCCCGGCCCGGGCGCTCGTCCACCGGTTTCAGCCTGAGGAAGAACTGCCCCTTGTTGGGGCTGCTGTCCCCGAAGGAGCGGCCGGCGTAGAAGTAGGCGCTGGCGCTCAGCGGTTCCTGCCGGGCCACCTCCCGCACCTGCTCCAGCACCTGCTGGGTCTGACCGATCGCCATGCCGTCGGCCAGGATCACGACGCCGCGCAGCTGGCCCGTGTCCTCCTGGGGGATGAAGGCGGTGGGGCGGGCCCGGATCGCCAGCGCCGTGACCAGCAGGCCCACCAGCAGCACGGCTACCACCAGTCTGCGCCGCTTCATCACCGCGTTGAGCCAGCGGCCGTAAGGGCCCTCCAGGCTCTCGAGGCCGCGGCGGGTCGGCTCGATCCAGCGCCGCAGCCAGGCGGGCTCGCGATGGTCGTTGCTCAGCAGTCGGCTGGCGGCCACCGGCGTGAAGCTGATGGCGTTGATCGTCGAGAAGACGATGGCGCTGGTGATCGCGATCGCGATCGGGGCGTAGAGCCGGCCCAGGCTGCCCCCCAGTCCCAGCACCGGGATGAACACCACCACCAAAACCAGGGAGGTGGCGATCACGGCCCCGCCCAGTTCCCGCATCGCCTCGCGGGCGGCCTGAACCGGTGGCGTGCCCAGCTCCAGGCGGCGGCCGATGTCCTCGCTGACGACGATCGCGTCGTCGACCAGCAGCCCCGAGGCCAGCACCATGCCGAACAGGGACAGGGTGTTGATTGAGCCGCCGCTGAGGCGCAGCACGGTGAGCGAGCCGATCAGGGACACCGGCACCGCCACGGCGGTGATCAGGGCCAGGCGGCTGTTACCCAGGCCCAGCAGCAGCACCAGCAGCACCAGCAGCACCGAATCGCGCAGGGCCTCGATCGCCCGGTCGATGCTGGTGCGCACCGTCTGGGCCTCGTCGACGATCACCTCCATCGCCACGCCCGGAGGGAAGCGGGGGGAGAGTTCGGCCAAGGCGGTGTCGATGCCCTGGCGAACATCGAGGGCGTTGCTGCCGTCACGCTGATAGAGGCCCAGGGCCACGGCCAGATCGCCCCGCAGGTTGGTGGCCACCGTGTCGTAGCTCTCGTTGCCGAGCACCACCCGGCCCACCTCCTTAAGCAGGGTGACGCCGCCACCGCTGCTGCGGGCTACCACCAGCTGCTCGAACTCCTCGACACTGCGCAGCCGGCCCTCGAGGCGCAGCGGCAGGGTGGTGACCTGGTCCTGGGGAGTCGGCGCCTCGCCGGCCTGGCCCAGGGCCGCCAGCACGTTCTGCTGTTGCAGGGCCTGGCGCACCTCCAGGATCGTCAGATTGCGCTCCTGCAGCCGGGCCGGATCCAGCCACAGCCGGTAGGCCAGGCTGCTGCCGCCGAACAGGCTGACGTCGCTGATGCCGCTGACCCGGCGCAGCCGTTCCT
>CAIKWV010000112.1 GCA_903831165.1 uncultured cyanobacterium | reverse complement strand
TTTGCAGATCAGCGCTGCTGGCTACCGGATTGAACGTCCTGGTTGGTATCGCTGCCGTTCTGATGGCCATTCAGGTGCTTTTCACAGGCCTGCACGCCGACCGCCGACAGGGTGACCAGGGCCATCAGGGCTGTCAGCCCAGCGGATCGGACCAGGCCTGAGCGCCCTGCCGCTGCGACTGGCCTGGCTGCCTTGGTGCTGATGGATGGGGACATGGCGAGTGCGGAGGAGATCAAGAGGGTTGAACTCTGGGGTTGATCGGAATTGCAGAAGACATGAGCCTCTGTTCGGGGGACTGCTGCAGCTGCCAATCAAGATTTATCTTAGGGGCGTGGGTTGGCTCAAGACTCTCTGTGGTGATCTGCCGACATTGTTTTGACCAACTCGCCATCAGCCCGTCTGCCATTTCCGGTTCGGCCTGCACCAATCCAGCACTGGGATCAAAGCCGCCAGCGCGACCGGGCTCAGCTGCTGAAAATGGAGCTCTCCGAGGCGCAGGACTGGCCGAGGGCAGGACGCTGGGGTGTTGCCTCCAGGACGCGATCCGGAGCATCCGCGATCATGAACTCTCGCTCAAGAATGCGCAGGCGCGTGGCCCGTAGGCAGAATTTGCAGCCACCACTGGTCTGCAGATGCTTTTCGGGAGTGATGACAATGTCGCGGACAGGATGTTCGGTGCAGCGGATCTTGATCGGCGTTTTATAGCTTTTGTAGGCGATGCCCGCGTAGTCGTACTTGCCGCCGAATCTTGTCTTCGCCCTGGTTAAGAATGTCGCTTCATCGATTGGGCTGCCCATTGTGTCGGGTTGCTGGCCGGTGCAGAGCGTTGGGGTTTCCTAGCACCGGCAACGCTGCCCCAGCCGCCGCTGACGTCATCTGTCATCCGGCACAGCACCTGCCCTGGTGCCTGCTTCGGGGCGCGGACGGTCTTCAGGACGCGGACCTTGGGGCCGGCGCGTTCCCGCTGGCCAGCCAGGTGCGCAGCTGATCGCGCAGGCGCTGCACCGGCTCCTCCCACGATCCCATCCGATCCTGCCGGAACAGTTGCATCGTCGGATACCAGTGTGTGCTGGCTCCCTCCTGCCCCCAGCGCCATTCCGGCTGGGCGCAGAGCAGGGTCCAGGTGGGCCGTCCCAGGGCCGCAGCCAGGTGGGGGATCACCGTGTCGCAGCTGATCACCAGATCACAGCAGTCCAGCACGGCGGCGACCTCGCGGAAATCCAGCCGGTCATCAATCTCCTCCTGCACAGCGACGAAGCGATCGGCAAAGCTGCACAGGGAGCGCTGCTCCATGCCGTGGCCTTTTTGCAACGACACCAGGCGAACGCCCGCCAGCGCCGCAATCGGCGCCAGGGCCTCCAGGTGAAAGGAGCGCTGGTTGAGATGGCTGTCGCCGATCTTGTTGGGGCTGCCCTGCCAGTTGATGCCCACCAGCAGTCCTTCGTTCGGTCCCAGGCACTTCTGCCAGTGGGCGCGCCGCTCGGGATCACTGCGTAGGTAGGGCTCCTGCACCAGGGTGCGGTCCGGGGTCACCCCCAGCAGCTGGGGCACCGACAACAGCGGCAGCCAATCCGGTGCCGGCTCCTTCAGCATCTGATCGGGCGTCAGGATCCCATCCGCCAGCTGGGAATCCCGCATCAGCCGGGCCAGGGAGATCGGCACACAGAATTCCAGCCGCTCGGCGTAGCGGCGCATCAGCGGCAGATAGCGGGCGAACTGGATGATGTCGCCCAGTCCCTGTTCGCCCACCAGCCGCAGGGTCGGCTGGGGTGGCCGCTCGCCATCTACGGCGGCTGGGCTCCAGCGACGCCCGGCGGGATTGCCGATCAGGCGCACGGGCTCGGAGATGGCGAACCGGGCCTGATAGCCCCGCCAGCCCGCTTCGTAATCGCCCAGCAGCAACTGGGTGAGTCCATGGTTCCAGAGCAGATCCGGGTTGGTCGGTTCCCGTGCCAGTCCCTCCTCCAGGCAACGGAGTGCGGCGTCGATCTCGCCGCGATGGCCCAGATTCCTGGACAGGTTGAGGCGAATTCCGCTCAGTTCGGGGGCGAGGGCCAGGGCCTGCTGGAGCAGTTCAATGGCGGCATCGGTCTGCCCCGTCTGCTTGAGGGCTGCGGCGAGATTGTTCAGGTATCGGGGGTTGTCCGGGGCCTGTTCCACCGCCCGCCGCAGCCAGCCTTCGGCTTCGCTCACCGCTCCGGCATTCAGGGCCAGCACCCCGAGCAGGCTGAGGGGCCCCGGGGCTGCGGGATCAAGGGCATGGGCCTGCTCGCCCAGGCTTCGGGCCTGCTGGTTCTGCTCAAGGTGGTGTAGGCACTGGGCGGTGGATAGGAGGGTTTCAAGGTCCTGGGGATCCTTGGCCAGCAGCTGGCGCCAGAGGGGCAGGGCGGCGCGGTGATCCTGGGCCTTCTCCAGGGCAAGGGCTCGCTGTCGCAAGGCGGCAGGGCTCTCGGGGGGGCCCATGGGAGGAGCGTCGTCGCCATCCTCCAGGGCCGCTACCGCCACAGTCTTCGGCTCCACCCGGCCCGGATCGACGGCAGGCGAGAGGGCGAAATGGCGGCAGAGCGCCTGCCGCGCCGCCTCGATCGGCTGTTGCCAGTCGCCGAGGCGCTTCTGACGCACCAGGGTCATCGACGGATACCAGGGGCAGCTCTCTCCTTCCAGGCCCCAACGCCAGTCGGGCCGGCTGCAGAGCAGCAGCCACACGGGCAGCCCCAGGGCTCCGGCCAGGTGGGGCACCGCCGACTCCGAGCTGATGATCAGGTCACAGCAGGCCATCAGGGCTGCCCGATCGGCCAGGTCGGCCGCGGCATCGACCTGGGCCTGAATCGCCACGAACCGATCGGCGAAGCTGCAGCTGGCCCACGCCTCCATGCCCGGTCCCTGCTGCAGGGACAGCAGCCGGATCCCCGGTAGCTCGGCGAGCGGCGCCAGGGCCTCAAGCGGTACCGAGCGACCGCGCAGGCTGCCGCCAACCTCCGTCGTGGCGCTGCTGGCCTGCCAGTTGATCCCGATCAGGGGCCCATCCTGAGGCCCCAGCCGCTCCTGCCAGTGGCGCTGCCGCTGGGGATCGGCGCGCAGATAGGGAGCCTGCAGCAGCGGCTGGTGCGGCTCAACCCCTAGCAGCCGCGGTGCTGACAGCAAGGGAAGCCAGGCCTGAGGGGGATGGTCCAGCAGCTGCTCCGGCGTGCATAGGCCATCGGCCAGCTCCGCGGCCCCCAGCAGCCCGTGCAGAGAGGACGGCAAGCAGAGCTCCACCCGCCTGGCGAAGCGATGCATCAGGGGGGCATAGCGGACGAACTGCAGCATCTCGGCCCAGCCCTGCTCCCCGATCAGCACCAACGTGTCCAGAGGCTCGGCCAACGCTCCGGCTTCCAGGTCTGGCCCGGCCCAGCGTCCCGACGGCGGCTGCACCACCAGCCGCTCCGGATTCGACTTGCTGAAGCGGGCTTCGTAGCCTTGCCAGCCCTGCCCGGCGTCGCCGCGCAGCAACTGGGCACAGCCCAGCTCCCACAGCACATCCGGATCACGGGGCGCCAGGTCATGGGCTTCCCGCAACACCGTGATCGCCTCATCCAGCTCGCCGGCGTGACGCAGGGCCAGGGCCAGATTGCGCCAGCTGGAGATCAGCGACGGCGCCAGGTTGATCGCCGTGCGATGCCGCTCGATCGCCTCCTCCAGCTGATCCAGCTCGTCGAGCACCACGCCGAGGTTGCTGATGTACTCAGCGTTTTCCGGGGCCAGCCCGAGGGCCAGCCGCAACCAGCGCTCCGCATCACTCAGCTGACCCCGCCGCCGCTGAATCTGGGCGAGCAGGGTGATCGGCCTGGGGTCGAGGGGCGCCAGGGCATGGGCGCGCTCGACGACCGCCAGGCCCTCCGAGGCCCGCCCCAGTTCCAGCAGGCACTGACCGAGATGGAACAGGGTGCGCACATCGGCGGCTTCCAGCTGGTCAGCCATCTGCCAGAGGGGCAAGGCCTGCTCGAATTCCTTGTGGTCATGCAGGATCTGGGCCAGACCCCGCAGGGGGATGGGATCCTCCGGCGCCAGGGCGATCGCCTGCATCCAGGCAAAACAGGCCTCCTCGATCACCCCCTGGCTGCCCAGGATCTCGGCCAGGCGCCGCCAGGCCAGGGCCGAGGCTGGGTGTTCCGCAACGGCCTGCTGCAGGGCGGCCATCGCTGCATGAGTCTCTCCCTGGGCCAGAAGTCGTTCGGCCAGCCGCAGCAGCTCTCGCAGGTTCATCGCCGGCCGCTGCAAAGGTTGAAGGCTAGGAATGGAACAGCAACACCAGCCCCGATTTCACCTGGTGGAACTCCCGCTCCTCCCGCCTCAGATCCAGGCCCACCAGCAAGCCCTCCTCCAGAGCCACGTCGTAGGGCGGCGCTGCCGGCGGCGAGCCCTCACTCCAGAGCGCGGCGATGCCCACCGGTGTGGCATGCCAGCTGAAGCGGGAGGTGTTGCCGATCGAAGGTTCCTTGAGGGCCTCTTCCAGCAGTTCGCGGATCGCCATCGCTTGCCGGCCTTCGCCCTGCTCCAGATGCTCACAGCTTCGGCAGTCCTGACCGGCAGGGCAATTGGCTGAGAGCATTCGTGATGTGGACCCCTACGGTGGGCCGATGAGCGCCCTTCCCGGCCCGATCGCCCTGGTGCACGAGTGGTTCTCGCCGCGCTCGGTCGGCGGAGCCGAACAGGTGGTGCGCCAGTTGGATGCCCTGCTCAGCGCCGTGGGCCGCCGGCCCCAGCTCTATGCGCTGGTGGATGGTGAAAGCCGTCGCACCGGCAGCTGGCTCGAGGGCCGGCAGGTGCGGACCAGCTTCATCCAGGTCCTGCCTTTTGGTGTCAGCCATGTGCAGCAGTACCTGCCCCTGCTGCCGCTGGCGATCGAGCAACTGGATCTGGCCGCCCATCCGCTGGTCTTGAGCAGCAACCACCTGGTGGCCAAAGGGGTGCTGACCGGCCCGGACCAGCTGCATGTCAGCTACGTGCACACGCCGGTGCGCTACGCCTGGGATCAGATGCATCCCTACCTGGCCAGCTCCAAACTGGCCCAAGGGCCGCTGGGACCCTTGGTGCGCCTGCAGCTGCACCAGCTGCGCCAGTGGGATGCGATCAGCAGCCTGCGGGTCGATGCCTTTGTGGCCAACTCCCGCTTCACCGCCCGGCGCATCTGGCGCTGCTGGCGGCGACGGGCCCAGGTGGTGCATCCCCCGGTGGCGGTGGAGCGCTTCCGCTGGGATCAGCCCCGCGACGATGTCTATCTCAGCCTCTGCCGCCTGGTGCCGAACAAGCGGGTCGATGTGGTGGTGGAGGCCTTCAACCGCACCGGCCTGCCGCTGGTGGTGATCGGCGATGGCCCCGAGCGCCAGCGTCTGGAGGCCCTGGCCGGCCCCTCGATCCGGTTTCTGGGGCGCTGCTCCGATGGCGAGGTGGCCCAGTGGCTGGAGCGCTGCCGGGCTTATGTCTATGCCGGGCTCGAAGACTTCGGCATCGCTCCGGTGGAAGCCATGGCCGCCGGTGCGCCGGTGATCGGCTACGGCGCCGGCGGCCTCTGCGACAGCGTGCGCTGCCTGCACCAGGGGGCCAGCCAGCCGACGGGGCTGCTGTTCGGCGAGCAGAGTGCCGCCTGCCTGGCGGCGGCCCTGGAGCACTTCGAAGCCGGTCGGCTCTGGCAGGCCCTGCCGCCCGAAGGCCAGCGCCGCTGGGCCGAGACCTTCGCGCCGGAGGCCTTTGAGCAACGGTTGCTGCCCCTGCTGGAGCAGCACTGGCAGCACCACCAGCGGCGGCTGCGGCGAGCGAGCGGCCCCCTTGAGCGCGCGCTGCCCCTGGTCTGAGCTGGGCTGTGCCTCTGGCATGAGTGACCCCAAAGGCTGGAGTCCCACTGAGACAGGTCTTTAGATTCATCCATCGCCGGTGGCTCCGATGTTTGCCGCGCCAGAAACCGACCTCCGCCCGCCAACCCCCTCACTGCCCGTCCGTGAGCAGCCCGCAGGCCGGAGCCGCCGCACAAGCCTTCGAAGCCAACTCACCACTCCTGACCCAAAGCCCTTGATGACCGTCGCCTCGTTGCCGCTGCTCACGCCAACACCGACGGCAGAACAACTGATCGAGTTGCAATCGCGGCGGGCCCGCACCTTCAAGCGCAGCGGCGACATCGTCTTCGCTCTGGCGGCTCTGACGTTGGGGGCGCCTCTGTTTGTGGCCCTGGGGCTGCTGGTCAAGCTCACTTCCCGCGGGCCGGTTTTCTATGTGCAGCAGCGGGTCGGCCGCGATTACCGCAGTTTCGGCTGCATCAAGTTCCGCACCATGCGCCGCGACGCCGACAAGGTGCTCAGCGCGTTGCTGCTCAGTTCCCCGGATCTGGAGGAGGAGTTCCGCAACGACTTCAAACTCAAGAACGACCCCCGCATCACCCGGCTGGGCAAGTTTCTGCGTCGCTCCAGCCTCGATGAACTGCCCCAGTTCCTGAATGTGCTGCTTGGCGAGATGAGCCTGGTGGGTCCCCGCCCGATCGTGCGCAAGGAACTGCCCCGCTATGGCGAGCGCATGGATGAGGTGCTGGCGGTGCGACCGGGGCTCACGGGTCTCTGGCAGGTGTCCGGCCGCAACAATCTCAGTTATGAGGAGCGGGTGGAACTGGATGTGCGCTACGCCCGCCATCGCAGTGTGCGGATGGATCTGACGATCATCTTCAGGACGATTGCTGTGATCCTTGACCCCCGCGACCGCGGCGCCTACTGAACCGTTCCTCTGTCTGCGAGTGCAGCCAGGGCGCTGACCGCGGCCACCAGAGCGGTTCCCACCAGCAACCACAGCAGCTCCAGTCGGCGGCTGAGGGCGAGGATCCTGGCCACGGCTTGTTGATCGGGTGCTGGCGCTGACGCCGCCAGGATCGGCTTCTGGCGCCAGCCGCTGGCATAGCGGTTGAGGCCCCCCAGGCGCACCGTCGCCGCCTGAGCGAAGGCGGCCTGGGACACGCCGGCGTTGGGGGAGGGATCGGAGGCGCCCTCGGCCAGGGCGGCCCGCCAGAGGGAACCAGTGGCGCCAGGCCGACCCGCCGCCAACGGCAGACTCAGGGCCACCAAGCGAGCGGGCAGCCACACCAGCAGGTCATCCAGGCGGGCCCCGGCGGTGCCCAGCCAGCGCAGGCGTCCGTGGCGGTAGCCCAGCATCGAATCGAGCGTGCTGGCGGCCTTGAAGGCCCAGGCCAGGGCCAGGGGGCCAGGCCAGCCGGCTTCTGCAGGAGCGGCGGCCAGCAGCAGGGCACCCATCAGCATCCAGAACAGGGGTGCGAACAAGCCATCCACGGCGTTCTCGGCGGCCGTTTCGGCCGCCGCCCGCAGCAGTTCTCCCTCCGGCAGCCCGTCCACCTCCCGGCCGACGATCCAGCGCAGACGCTCCCGGGCGGGCTCCAGAGGATCCCCCGAGCCGCCGGTGCTGGCGCCGCTCGGCAGGGACGTGGCGGGAAGGGCCGCCACGACCGCTTCCACCGCCTGCTCCAGGCTGCGGCCCGCCAGGGCACTGGCCAACCCCAGCAGCAGCAGCGGCAGCCCCAGCACCGGCAGGATCACCGCCAGCCGCTCCACCCCCCAGCCCGCGGCCCCACTGCCCAGCACCAACACCAGGGTGATCGCCAGCCCGGCCAGGCGCAGTCGGACGGGCCGGTCGCCGGCCCAGGCTTCTGCCGGCCCGCGCAGACTCCCGATCACCGCCCCCATCGCCTGCACCGGATGGAACCAGGTCTGCGGGTCGCCCACCAGCCGGTCCAGGGCGGCCGCCGCCGGCACCAGCAGCACCGTTGCCAGCAGCAGCGCTGGAGGTGTCACGCCCTTGCAGCCGGCCGGCGCGGGAGCAGGACAGCCGCCAGCAGGAAGGCGCTCACGATCAGGATTCGGGCGTTGGCCAGGCCCAGGATCTGGGCGCTGGCCCCCATGGCCAGGCTGCCCGCCAGGCTGCCGATCGCCAGGGAGCGGTCGATCCGGACCAGGCCCTCGGCCGCGCCACTCCCCCCTTCCCGGAGGGGATCCACCAGGTGGGCATCGCTGCCGGCGGCCAGCGCTCCGAGCGGCACGAACAGCGCCGTTGATCCCCAGGCGGGCAGCCAGCTGGTGGCCTGCAGCAGTACCGCCATCGCCGCATAGATGCCCCAGCCCGGCAAGGGCAGGCCAAGGCTGAGGATCCGACCCAGCCCATAGGCCGCCAGCACCAAGCCGAAATCCACACAGTCCCCGCCGCTGATCGTGCGTACCCACAGAGGAAGCAGCGCGAACAGGGCACCGAACAGCAGCCCCTGGAAAGCGCCGCGGGGATCGATCCCAGGGATGCCGACCGGGGCGGCAGGGGCGCTGCCTTGCTCCGGCCGCCAGCTGGAGGAGGACACCAGCAGCAGCGTCGGGAACAGCAGCAGCGCCGCCGCGGCGAACTGGGGGGCGGTGCTACGCAGCAGCGGATACAGCAGGGCCGTGAGCAGGCTGCCCACCAATCCCCCCGCATCCCCCAGGCGACTGAGCCAGGCGAGGTTCAGGCGCTGGGGTGCCAGCAGCCAACGCTGCATCGGCAGCAGAGTGGCGGTTCGGCCCACCCCCACCAAGGCACTGGCCAGCAGGGGCCAGAACGGCGAGGGCCCCAGCTGCCCGAGGGCCCCCAGCAGCAGCAGCGCCAGGCCGGTGAGCTGCAGCCCCAACCCGAACCGGGCCCGGGGCTGCAGCGGCAGCAGGGTGCTGGAGGCGGACAGGGCTGGCAACAGCCCGTTGATCAGCGGGGCTGCGCTCAGACTGCTCAGCAGCCAGCCCGCCGAAGCCCCGGCGAGAGCGTGGGCGGTGCGCTGGCTGAACCAGAGAATGGAGGGCAGGGAAGCACCCTTCTTCACGGCAGCCCCGGGCTCAGGAGGCCTTCAGCCAGCTGAACATCGAGCGCAGGCCCTTGCCCACGTGCTCGATCGGATGGTCGGCGTCGCGCTCGCGGCACTTTGTCATCTCGGGTTTGCCGGCCTCGCATTCGGCCACGAAGTTGCGGGCGAAGGTGCCGTCCTGGATGTCGGC
>CAIKWV010000111.1 GCA_903831165.1 uncultured cyanobacterium | reverse complement strand
GATGGGTGGGGCTCTTCAGCGCCGGCCCGGTTGCTGGAACTGGCCGATGCGCTAGTGAAAACCAGCGTCTGGCTGGTGGGTGGGGATGGCTGGGCCTACGACATCGGCTTCGGCGGCCTGGATCACGTGCTGGCCAGCGGCCGCGATGTCAATGCCCTGGTGCTCGACACCGAGGGCTACTCCAACACTGGCGGCCAGATGTCGAAGGCGACGCCGCGGGGGGCCGTGGCCAAGTTCGCCAGTGGTGGCAAGGCGGCGCCGAAGAAGGACCTGGGGCTGATGGCGATGACCTATGGCAACGTCTATGTGGCCCGCGTCGCCATGGGCGCCCGCGATGAACACACCGTGCGCGCTTTCCTGGAAGCCGAGAGCTATCCGGGACCGTCGCTGATCCTGGCCTATTCGCACTGCATCGCCCATGGCATCGACATGAGCCAGGGCATGGCCCAGCAGAAGCTGGCGGTGGATTCGGGTCGCTGGCTGCTGTATCGCTACGACCCGCGCCGGACCGAGCGAGGCGACAACCCCCTGCAGCTCGACGTCAAGGCGGCCAAACGACCGCTGGCGGAGGCGATGGCCAGCGAGAACCGCTTCCGCATGCTGGGCTATAGCCAGCCCCAGCGGGCCCGGGAGCTGGCGGCCCAGGCCCAGCTGGAACTGGATCGCCGCTGGGCCACCTACCGCGCCCTAGCGGCCCAGCCGGGGGTGCCGGCCACGGAGAAACCATCGCCTGCCGCGTCCTCGTCATGAGCACCCCTGACCTCTCCACCACCTACCTGGGCCTGTCGCTGCGCCATCCGCTCGTTGTCGGGGCGGCGGCGCCCTTGAGTGAGGATCCCGCCCGGTTGCTGGCCCTGGAGCAGGCCGGGGCGGCGGCGATCGTGTTGCATTCGCTGTTCGAAGAGCAGATCGAGCGGGAGCAGCTGGAGCACCATCGCCTCAGCCTGCAGGGCAGCGAGAGCTATGGCGAAGCCCTCAGCTACGTCGGTGAGCCGTCGCTGTTCCATGTCGGCCATGAGCTCTACCTTCGCCATCTCGAGCAGGCCCGCCGCCAGCTCTCGATTCCGGTGATCGCCAGCCTCAACGGCCACCATCCCGGCAGCTGGGTGCGCTTCGCCCGGCAGCTGGAGGCGGCCGGAGCCGATGCGATCGAGCTCAACATCTACAGCCTGCCCACCGATCCCGATCTTTCCAGTGCGGCGATCGAGGCCCAGGTGGAGGAGATCGTGCGCCAGGTGCGCGCCGAGGTGAACCTGCCGCTGGCGGTGAAGCTGGGGCCCTTCTTCACCAATTTCGGCGCCATGGCCAAGCGACTCGCCGCCGCCGGTGCCGATGGCCTGGTGTTGTTCAACCGCTTCTACCAGCCGGACATCGACATCGAGGCCCTGGAGCTGCGGCCCAATCTGCTGCTCTCCACCCCCCACGATCTGCGCTTGCCCCTGCGTTGGATCGCCCTGCTGCACGGTCGCCATCCCCTCGATCTGGCCGCCAGCGGCGGCGTGCATCGCGGCACCGATGTGGTGCGGTTGCTGATGGCCGGTGCCTGCTGCACCCAGGTGGTCGGCGCCCTGCTGCGCCATGGCCCGGCGCGGCTCACCGGCCTGGTGGATGAACTGGCCCAATGGTTGCAGGAGCACGAGCACAGCAGTGTGCGTGAGCTGATCGGCTGCATGAGCCAGCGCCGTTGCCCTGATCCGGCCGAGTACGAGCGCTCCCAGTACATGCGCGCCCTGCAGACCTACCGCAGCGACGACGCGATCACGGCACCGGGACCGTGGTGAAGCCGGGTGAGGCTGGTCCAGCCAACAGCGTGGCCGAGCTGGCGGCGGAATTGGCGCGCCTCACCACCCGGCCCTGGACCCTGATGGAGGTCTGCGGCGGCCAGACCCACGCGATCGTGCGCTGGGGGCTGGATCAGTTGCTGCCGCCGGGCATGCGCCTGCTCCACGGACCCGGCTGCCCCGTGTGTGTCACCCCCGCCGCCACGATCGACGGCGCCCTGGAGCTGGCGCGGCGGCCGGAGGTGATCCTCTGTTCCTATGGCGACATGCTGCGGGTGCCGGGTTCCGATCCCGCCGGTGGGGACAACCTGCTGGAGGTCCGGGCTGCTGGGGGAGACATTCGGCTGCTGACGTCGCCGCTGCAGGCGCTGGAGCTGGCCCGCAGCGAACCACGACGCCAGGTGGTGTTCCTGGCCGTGGGTTTCGAGACCACGGCTCCGGCCACGGCCTTGCTGGCCCGTCAGGCCCTGGAGCTGGGCATCGGCAATTTGTCCCTGCTGGTCGCCCATGTGCGGGTGGTGCCGGCGATGGCGGCGCTCCTGGCGGGCGATGATAAGCAGGTGCAGGGCTTCCTGGCGGCTGGCCACGTGGCCGCGGTCATGGGCACCGAGGAGCTGGAGCACCTGGTGGCGCAGCGCCGCGTGCCGGTGGTGGTCAGCGGTTTCGAGCCTCTGGATCTGATGCGGGGGCTGCTGGCGTGCGTGCATCAGCTGGAGGCGGGGGAGGCGCGGCTGCAGAACGCCTACGGCGCCGTGGTGCGGCCGCAGGGCAACCCCGCTGCCCGCAGGCTCCTGATGGAGGTGTTCGAGCCCTGTGATCAGCACTGGCGCGGCCTGGGGTTGCTGGCCGGTGGCGGCCTGGCGCTGCGGGGCCGTTACCACGACCTCGACGCCCGGCGACGCTTCGTGATGCCGGCCAGTTCGCCGCCGCCAGCGCCGACCGGATCCTGGTCTTCCGCCACCGCTGCCGATGGCTCCAGTGATCGCTCCGATCCGGTCTTCGTCGCCGCTCGGGAGGCTGCCTCAGGCCAGGCGCCGGAAGTCGCCTGCATCGCCGGCGCGGTGCTGCGCGGCGCGGCGCGGCCCAGCGACTGTGCGGCCTTCGGCAGCGCCTGCACCCCCGAGCATCCTCTTGGCGCACCGATGGTGTCCAGCGAAGGGGCCTGCGCGGCTTATTACCGCTATCGCCGATGAGCGAGCGGATCCGGCTGGGCCATGGCGGCGGCGGCACCCTGATGCAGGCGCTGATCGACCGGGAGTTCCGCCGTCTGTATGCCGATCCAAAGCAGTTGCTGCAGGACGCAGCCTGCCTGGATCTGCCCCACGGTCGCCTGGCCTTCACCACCGACAGCTATGTGGTCCAGCCGCTGGTGTTCGAGGGCGGCGACATCGGCCGGCTGGCGGTCTGCGGCACCGCCAACGACCTGGCGATGGTGGGGGCGCGGCCGCGGCATCTGAGCCTGGGGCTGATCCTGGAGGAGGGGCTGGAGCTGGCCCTGTTGCGCCGCCTCGTCACCTCGATCGCCGCCAGCGCCCGGGAGTGCGGCGTCACGATCGTCACCGGCGACACCAAGGTGGTGGAGCGGGGCAAGGGCGACGGCATTTTTGTCAACACCAGCGGCATCGGCCTGCTGGAAAGCCCGCAGCCGATCGGTCCGGCGGCGATCCGCTCGGGGGATAAGTTGCTGGTCAGCGGCGATCTTGGGCGCCATGGGGTGGCGATTCTGGCGGCCCGCCACGGACTGGATCTGCAGCCGCCCCTCGCCAGCGACTGCGCTCCCCTGTGGCCCCTGGTGCAGCGGCTGCTGGCCGCGGGGGTCCGTCTGCATGCCCTGCGGGATCTCACCCGGGGCGGCCTGGCCAGTGCCCTGCAGGAGCTGAGCACGGCCGCCAACCTGGAGCTGCAGGTGGAGGAGAGCGCGATTCCGGTGCTGCCGGCGGTGGCCCGCTGCTGCGACCTGCTCGGCTTCGAGCCGCTGCATCTGGCCAACGAGGGCCGTTGCCTGCTGGTGGTGCCCGCCGCCGATCGCCAGGCGGCCCTGGCCCTGCTGGAGCCGTTGGGCGGCGCCTGGATCGGTGCCGTGGGCGGCCCGGGCCAACGGGTGCTGCTGCGCACGCCCTTCGGCAGCGAGCGCCTGCTGGTCCCCCTCAGCGGTGAGTTGCTGCCGCGCATCTGCTGAGGTCGCCGCCGCTCACCCGCCACTGCGCCACCTGCCACTGCCCACCCGCGGCTGTCCCCTTGCTTTCAGACCAGCCGCGAACCGCTGGCCTGAAGGCGCTGCAGCGGATCGAACACCGCGGCGATCGTGCGGATCAACCAGCGTCCCTCTCTGGTGACGTTCACTTCCAGGCGGCCGTTGCGCTGCTCCAGCTGCAGCAGGCCATCGGCGGCCAAAGCCTGTAGATCCGCCAGCTCCGTCTGGAATTCCGCCAACGGCAGATTCACGGCGAACTGACACATCAGCGCCTGGATCAGGGCACGGCGCTCCAGCACCTCCTGGTCGCGCACCTCCAGCCCCCGCTCCACCGGCAGCTCGCCCTGCTCCAGGGCCTGGTAGTAGGACTTGAGATCGCGATGATTCTGGGCGAGCAGATGGCGGAACTGACTGATCGCCGTCGGGCCGACCCCCAGCAGTTCCAGCTCGCCGCCGGTTGTGTAGCCCTGGAAGTTGCGGTGCAGGCTGCCCTGGCGGGCAGCGATCGCCAGGCTGTCGGTGCTCAGGGCGTAGTGGTCCATGCCGATGGCGTCGTAGCCGCAGCGCAGCAGCAGCCGGTTGGCGTTCTCCAGCATCGTCAACCGCTGGCGCTGATCCGGCAGATCGGCGGCGGTGATCTGGCGCTGCATCGGCAGCTGCTCGGGCAGGTAGGCGAAGGAGAACAGCGAGATGCGATCGGGCCGCAACTCCCGCACCAGCTCCAGGGTGGTCTGGAAGCGTTCGGGGGTCTGCAGGGGCAGGCCGCAGATCAGGTCGACGTTGACGCTTCTGAAGTCGACCTCCCGGATCCAGCCCATCACCCGGCGCAGCTGATCGACCGGCACCACCCGGTTCACCGCCGCCTGCACCTGGGGGTCGGCATCCTGGATGCCGAAGCTGATGCGGTTGAAGCCCAGACGCCGCAGGGTCTGGATCTGCTCCCGGTCCACCAGTTCGGGATTGACCTCGATCGAGGCCTCCAGATCGGGCTCGAGATCGAAGTGCTGGGCGATCAGCTCCCACAACTGGGTCAGCTCGCTGTTGTTGAGGTAGTTGGGGGTGCCGCCGCCCCAGTGCAGCTGGGCCAGGCGCCGCCGCTGCGGCATCCGGGCGCTGATCAGTTCCAGCTCCCGGCCCAGGGCCCGCAGGTAGGGCGCCACCACGGTTGAGCCCAGCTGGGTGGTGATGCGGTTGCAGCCGCAGTACCAGCAGGCGTGGCGACAGAACGGAACGTGCACATAGAGCGACAGTGGCGCGTTGGCCGGGGTGGCCAGCTGCCGGTCCATGGCATCAGCCCCCACGGCGGCGCTGAAGGCGGCAGCCGTGGGGTAGCTGGTGTACCGGGGGACGGGGCGGTCGTACTTGAGCAGCAGCTCCAGGGGGGCCATGGCGGAGCCGCTGCTGGTGGCGGGCAGCCCCTCGACCGGGGGGGAGATCGGGTGGAGGGTGGTGGTGGATGCGGGCATGGCAGGGGCGGGCAGCATGGGGTGAGGAGCCGTCACAGGCAGCTGTGGCTTGAAATCAGTGGCTTGAAATCAGTGCCTGAAAGGCAGTGCCTGAAAAGCAGTGGCTCTCAGCAGCGTTGGCATGGAGTGCTGGCAGGCACTGGCGGACAAGGCCGCGCTCAGGGGGCGCGGCAGGCCGTCGCGGGATTCCGTCACGGCAAGCCGTTGGGCGAACCGATGGCGCCCAGTGCGTCGCGCCGCGGCTTGAGCTGGCGCTGTTCAACAGAGTTCGGCCAGTTCGGCCAGCAGGCGCTGGGTGGCCTGAAAGGCCAAGACGGACTCCTCCAGCAGTTCCGCTTCCTCTGCCTCGGAGAGCTCAAGCTGCTCAAAGGCCTCATGCAGTTCCACCTTCAGCTCTGCTGTGGGCCGCTCGAAGGCCCAGAAGCCCAGGTTCGGCAGGCCATGGCGCTCGAGGATGGCGTTGGCCTGGCCGCCCAGCTGCTGGCCGCCGGAGAGATCGCCGCCGTAGCGGACATAGACGTGGGCCATCAGCCGGTGGGGGGCCTGCTGGGCCAGGGTGCGCAGGTGGGATACCCACTGGGCTGCGGCGGCCGAGGCCGGTGTGGCTTCGAGGCCGTCTAGCATGGCCAGGTCGTGCTGCAGGGCCGCCTTGCGGCTGAGGTCGCCCCAAGGCAGATCCCGGGCTCCCAGGGCGGAGCCCAGTTCCGGTCCGTCCTGTTCCAGAACGGCGTAGCCGGGCTGCAGGGCCCGCAGCAGCCCCGCCAGTTGCAGTGGTTCCACCTGGCCCTCCAGCAGGGCGCGCGAGAAGGCCATGCCCTCAGCCTGGTGATGGGCGGCACCGATGCGGGCATGGAGCCGGCGAACCCGGGGGCCGAAGCTCGGCCGCAGGGCCGCGTCCCGTGGGCCGGCATGGACGGAGATGGTCTCGGTGGCGGTGGACATGACGGTGAGGAGAAAAGAGAAGGAGGGTCGGAATCGGCGAGGAGCTGGAACGGAGCCCAGCAGCGACCGGAGTGCCTGAGGCTTGCTGTCCGGGTCGGGCCAGGGGCGCCGCTGGACTGTCTGGAGCTGGTCGGTTTGCACGGCGTTAACCGGGGCGACCCGGGACCGGGACGCGGCGGCCGATCGGCGCCGCTGGGTTCAACGGTATAACAGCAATGTTGTTATGATGTGCCCAGGTCGCGATTTGTTGCGTGCCTCTCTCTTGCCTGTCCGGGTTCCGGCTCCCCGTCTTCGCGGCTGGCCGGCAGTCCGTCTGTCTGCTGACCTGTCTGGCTGCTCGCTCGTCGGCTGGCTCGCCCGGCGGGCTTGGGTCCCGCCCTGCCGGTTGCGCGTGCGCTCTGGCGCGCCATGGCTCCACGTCCCGGCTTGTTGCCACGCCAGACCGGGATCGCTGGGCGATGGCGCCGGCGCCCTCCCTGCACGTTCCTCACCCCCACTCCTTCCCATGACCGTTTCCACGCCCACAAGCTCCGCTCTCCATCTGCACCTGCTTCTGGCTCCCCGGGGCCAGCTCAGCGCCGATGGTCAGTTGGGGGAGTTGATCCGGGAGCGCCGCAGCCGTCTCGGCGGTGATGGCGGCATCCTCTACCTCGGCCCTGAGTTGCTGGCGGCCCAGGGCCTGGCCAGCGCCGATCAGGAGGCTGTGGCTGTCCAGGACTCCGCCGTGATCACCTGGCTGCAGCTGCGTTTCGGGGGGCGACGCCAGAGCTGGCAGCTGGCCGTCGCCGCCCTGCCCGCGGCCTGTCTGGATCTGCCGCCGGCGATGTCCTTGCCCTGGTGAGGGCCCATCAGCCTCAGTCATCACCTCCACGAGACGCTGTTGACGCGCTCGGAGCAGGAGGGACGATCGCTCTCCAATCTCTGTGCCTATCTGCTGGAGGCGGCCTTGCGCCATCCAGTCCAGTTGCCGCTGGCCGTTGCTCCGAGCCAGCAGCACCCCATGCTCATGACCCAGCCCCAGGAAACGGACAGGACGATGTGGGCTGATGGCTTGCTGCGGATGCCTGGAAGGGCGGTTCAGTAAGTGGTGGGCGCGAAGGTGTAACCCTGTTGGCGGAACAGCCTCAGGCAGGCGGCCACGGCGTCGCTGTCGTAGCGCAGGCCCTGCTCCGCCTCCACGGTGGCCAGGGCCGCCTCGATCCCGAGCGAATGGCGGTAGGGGCGGTTGGTGGCCATGGCCTCCACCGTGTCGGCGACGGCCAGGATGCGGGCCTCCAGGCTGATCTGACCTCCCTTCAGGCCGCGGGGATAACCGCTGCCGTCCAGTCGCTCATGGTGCTGCCGCACCGCTTCGGCGACGGGCCAGGGGAACTGGATCGAGCGCAGGGCCTCGTAGCCCGCCTCGGCGTGGGTGCGCACCAGGGCCAGTTCTTCCGGAGAGAGGCGCGTCGGTTTGGTCAGGATCTCGGCCGGGATCGTGAACTTGCCGATGTCGTGGACCAGGCCGCTGATGCGGATCCCCTCCACCTGATGGGGGGTGAGGTGCATCTCGATGGCGATGGCGCTGGCCAGGGCGGAGACCCGCAGTTCGTGGCCGGCGGTGTAGGGATC
>CAIKWV010000110.1 GCA_903831165.1 uncultured cyanobacterium | reverse complement strand
GATCGAGCTGCCGTTGGCGGAGCTGGTGGAGCGGATCGTGTCCAGCCGTTCCAGCCCGTTGAGCTGTTTTTCCAGCAGGGCCGTGACTCCCTGTTCCACCACCTCCGGCCCGGCGCCGGGGTAGCTGGCGCGCACCGTGACCCGGCCCGGGGCGATCGGCGGCAGATTTTCCACCTGCAGCAGCGGCAGGCTGATCAGGCCGGCCAGCAGGATCAGCAGGCTGATGACCAGGGTCAGCACCGGCCGGCGCAGGAAGGGTTCGGAGATCGATTTCATCGGACTCCGGTCGGGGCGGTTGGTGGCGCTGCCGGGAGGATGGCTCGGCGATCATGGCCCGGCGCGGCCGGCAGGGGCGTGTTTCAGGCCAGATCGCGCCGCAGCACCACGAACAGATAGTCCGGCGCCTTATAGCGGCTCGGCAGGCAGAGGTGCAGTTGCTCCAGCCGGCTCCAGCAGACCGTGCGACTCACCTCCTCGAGGCTGCGTCCCTCCTTGATCAACAGGCGCATCGCCTTGCAGTAAAGCGAATATTTGGCCTCCAGCTCGCCGATTGTGGGCGCTGAGGGGCTGTCGGTCCGGCTGCCCTGGGACATGACAAAGGGGGCGTCCGGGGAGAGCGAGGACGCTGGGCCAATCTACGAGCTGGCCAGCACCCGATCCTTGTCGCCCGGTTGACCGGCCCCCTGGCTTGAGCCGACCGGCGCCGGCGCCGCCGCAACCCCAGGCCCCGGAGCCCCCAGCTTTCCGGCGCCCAGCATCGCCGCCTGCCCATCGCTGAGTCGGCCGTTGCGGTGCAGCACCTGGGTGATGCGATGGATGTCGAGCACGGCCCGGCAGCGGTAGCCCTTGTTCTGCAGGCGCTGCAGGGCGGCGCTGCCGCCGGCGCCCCCGGGGCTGGCCTGATCGTCGCCGTGGTCGATGAACACCACCACATCGCGCACCACCAGGCCGGAGCTCTCGAGCTTGGCGATGCCCTCCAGCAGGCTGCCGCCGGTGATCAGGATGTCGTCGACCAGGGCCACCACATCCCCCTCTTCGAAGTCGCCCTCGATCAGGCGCCGGGCGCCATGGGCTTTGACCTCCTTGCGCGGATAGATCAGGGGCTTGTGCAGCTGCAGCGAGAGCCCGGTGGCGGTGGGTAGGGAGCCGTAGGGAATGCCGGCGATGCGATCGAAGTTGAGGCCCTGCAGTTGGCCGGCGTAGGCATGCAGCACCCGGTGAAACAGGTTGGGATCGGAGATGATCTGGCGCAGGTCGATGTAGTAGTTGAACAGCGCCCCCGAGGCCTGCACGTAGTCGCCGAACAGCAGGCAGCCGATGTCGAACAGATCGACGATCAGGCTCTCCAGCGGATCGCTCGGCCCGGCCTCGGCCGTTGCCCGTGCCCCCGTTTCTGGGGCTGAAGGCGTTGCATCCGGGGCCGCGGCGTCGCGGGCGCCGTCGGGGCCGCCGGGCTCGGGGGCCGTTGGGGCGGCGCTGCCGTCCTGGGGGGCGGTGGCCTGTCCGAGCAGCCCCGGCAGCCAGATGCTGCAACTGGCGGCGGGCTTCTGACGGCTCTCCAGCCAGTGATC
>CAIKWV010000109.1 GCA_903831165.1 uncultured cyanobacterium | reverse complement strand
CGTTGGATGCAGAGCCCTGTCGATCACGCCAAACTGGCCCCATGAGCGCCTCGGCCCGCCAGAGTTCCTATCGCTACGTGGTGGATGAGCCGCTGCTGCGCACGATCGCGGCCGAGATCCAGGCGGCTATTCCCGGCGCCCAGGTGCGCCTGTTCGGCTCCCGCGCCCGCGGCACCGAACGGCCCGATTCCGACCTGGATCTACTGGTCACCGTGCCGGATGAATGGTTGGCGAGCCAGTCGCGGTTTGTGGAGACGGGCGATCTAGGTCGAAAGCTCGCTCATCACATAATCCCGATCGACTTGCTTCTCTATTCCGATGCAGAGGTGCAGGAGCGACGTCAGTACATCCAGCATGTGGTGACCGAGGCTTATCACGATGGGAGAGACCTCCATGCCGTCTGATCGACAGCGCGAAGCCGCTCGGATGCTGCGGATTGCCCATCGAGATCTCAAGGCTGCGAGATCCATGCTCGATCCCGATCTTTTTGATGAGGCTTCCTGGGGCTTCCATGTTCAGCAGGCCACAGAAAAAGCTTTGAAAGCTTGGATTTCGGCGCTTGAAGAGCAGTATCCGCGCACCCATGATCTTGCTCTGCTTGACCAGTTGATCATTGATTGTGGTGGTGATCCAACACGCTTTCTATCGCTTGAAAACTTCACGCCCTTTGGATCGAGGCTCCGCTACGACGAGGAAGCCGAGCCCGAAAATCTCGACCGTGTGCTCTGGAACCAGCTCTGCGCTGACCTGCTCGTTCACGTGGCCTCCCTGATCCGATGAACGAGGCCGAAACCCGCGCCGAGTTGATCGATCCGCTGCTGGCCCACGTGGCCTATGCCCTGCCGCCCGTGCCCCGCGAGCTGTGCGCCCAGCAGGCCCGCCTCTACATCCACTCCCGCTTCAGCAGTAAGCAGCACTGTTCCTCGATTTTGTCCTGCAGCACTACGTGAGTACCGGTGTCCAGGAACTGGCCCATGACAAACTCACGCCGCTGCTGCGGCTGCGCTACCAGAATTCGATCGCCGATGCGGTGGCCGATCTCGGCAGGCCCGAGGAGATCGGTCAGCTGTTTTCCGGTTTTCAGCGCTATCTCTATGAGCCGGTGTCAGCAAACTGATCCATTCTTTCCTTGCTGGCGTTGCCGACATGTCCTCGCCCATGACCGGGCCAGAAGACCCATGCGGCCCCCGCTCCCCCTCAGTCCCGCCGCCGGCTCCAAAGCTGCCAGCCCGCCGTGGCGAGGCCGCCGCCGAGGGCCAGCACCAGCAGATCCCGCAGCCAGCCGGGCAGTTCGCTGCCCAGTCGATCGGGCAGCGGTGTGCCCTTGGGATCGGGGCCATAGGCCACCTGGCAGGCGGCATTGAGAAGCTGGGCCTGGGCTGCGGTGCTGGGGACCTGTCCATCCAGCAGGCCCGCCTGGCAGTTTGCCGCCCCCTTGATCGGGGGGCTGCCGGCCACGGCATAGCTGAAATCGGCGCCGCCCGTGCCGACCGAATCGACGCTGGCGTAGTTGAGCTGATAGTTGCTGCCGGGCACCTCGATCACCGTTGACTGCTGGGCGGCGGCGTCATCGACCAGGGAGGTGATCGCATCGGCCGTGGCCAGGGCGGCGAGGCCCCAGCCCGGTGAGCTGCCACCCCACCAGCCCCAGCTGCCCGGATTCCAGTTGTACCAGCCGTATCCCCAGGGCCGGCTGCCCCAGTAACGGCCGTTGCTCCAGCTGTTGTTCCAGCCGCCGTAATTGCGGTTGTAGAAGTTGGCGGCGGCAGTGCCAGGCCGGTTGTTCCAGCCGGCTGGTCCGCGATTGTTCCAGCCGCCGTTCCAGCCCGCCTGGTGGAACCGTTGGAACTGGGCGGCGGAGATGTTGTGGCCGCTCCAGGTGGTGCGGCTGCCGGGGCCGTACAGGGGATGGCTACCGCTGTAGCCCAGATGGAGATCGCGGCCTGCTGGCTGTTCGTCCCGGGGCCGGCTGGCTGCGGTTTCGGCCCTGGGCGCGGCCGGGGCTTGCCGCTCGACAGGTGCCGCCTGCTCGACCGGGGCCGGTTCGGCCCGCGGCGCACTGAAGCGGTAGGCCCGTTCACCGCCACCACCGCCACCACCGCCATGACCACCGCCACCGCCATGGCCGCCGCCACCACCGCGAGCTGAGACCGCCTCAGGCAGCGCGGTGAGGCTGCAGAGCAGGGAGAGGCTCAACGCCAGGACGGGTAGATGGCGGGGACGGCTCATGGGGGCAGGTTCAGCGCAAGGGGGGTAGGGATGGCGGCGCGTGTTGGTGCGAGCCGTTGGCGATCGCCACCTCCCTAGCCGTGATCCAAGGGCAGGTCAATAGACATCGATCACATCCCCAGGAGGTTGTAGCTCCATGGAGTGCGAGTCGACCTTCTGATGCTTGGTCCTGGATCCCTACAGAGCCAAAGAGCCGCACTGCCGGGGTTCGACTTTGCAACTCTCCCGGTTCATGCGCGGGAAATCGGCGTCGTCAATGACCTAACCCCATGCCGCTCTGATCGCTGGCCTGGTCGCATGGGCTTTGATCGCGGCGTGCGCAGCCTGATCGTCATGGCGTCGATCCCGGACT
>CAIKWV010000108.1 GCA_903831165.1 uncultured cyanobacterium | reverse complement strand
GCGAAGCCACCGCCCACCTCACGGGCCTCGACATCGCCGTGATGGGCTGCATCGTCAATGGCCCCGGTGAAATGGCCGACGCCGACTACGGCTATGTCGGCAAGACCCCCGGCACGATCTCGCTCTATCGCGGCCGCGACGAGATCCGGCGAGTGCCGGAAGCCGAAGGGGTTGAAGCCCTGATCGCTCTGATCAAAGAGGACGGCCGCTGGGTCGATCCCTGACGCCTCCGGCCTGGACTGACGGTCATCGTTGCAGGGGGTCGATCGGGAAACCGGCGCAGCAAGAGGGCCTCGGACGAGGGATCGGCCGGACTTGTGGCGCTAGTTTGGTTTGAACATTTTTCCCGTCGAGGAACCCCTGAATGGGCAACGGTCGTAGCGGCCTGTTGGTGCTGGTTGGATTGGGTGCCTGTGCCGCGACGGCCGTGCTGGCCAGGGACATGGTGATGGCTCCCAACGGGGGCGCCTCGATCACCGACAGCCCGAAGGAGGTGATGGATCAGGCCTGGCAGATCGTCTTCCGCGACTATCTCGATACCACGGGCAAATACAACGCTGAACAATGGCGCAAACTCCGCCGCGATCTGCTGGCCAAGAGCTACGGCAGTCCCAAGGAGGCCTATGAGGCGATCCGGGGCATGCTCGGCACGCTCAACGATCCCTACACCCGCTTCCTTGATCCGCGGGAATTCAAGGAGATGCAGATCGACACCTCCGGAGAACTCTCCGGTGTCGGCATCCAGCTGAGCCTCGATAAGGACACCAAGGAATTGGTGGTGATTTCGCCGATCGAGGGTTCACCGGCTTCGCGAGCCGGGGTGCAGCCCAAGGACGTGATTGTCTCGATTGACGGCAAGGCGACCAAGGGCATGAGCACCGAGGATGCGGTCAAGCTGATCCGCGGCAAGGCCGGCACCACGGTCAACCTGGTGCTGCGCCGCAAAGGGCAGAACGTCAATGTCGCCCTCACCCGCGAGCTGATCGAGCTCCATGCCGTCACCCATCAGGTGAATACCAGCCCCGATGGCGTCAAGGTGGGTTATGTGCGGCTGAAGCAGTTCAATGCCAACGCCAGCAAGGACATGCGCTCGGCCCTCAAGGATCTGGAGGCGCAGTCGGTGCAGGGCTACGTGCTCGATCTGCGTAGCAATCCCGGGGGGCTGTTGATTTCCAGCGTCGACATCGCCCGCCAGTGGCTCAATGAAGGCGTGATCGTCTCTACCAAGACCCGCGACGGCATTCAGGACATCAAGCGCGCCACCGGCCGGGCCATCACCACCAAGCCCCTGGTGGTGCTCGTCAACGAGGGTTCAGCCAGCGCCAGTGAAATTCTCTCCGGCGCCCTCCAGGACAACAACCGGGCCGTGCTCGTCGGTCAGAAGACCTTCGGCAAGGGACTGGTTCAATCCGTGCGTGGTCTCTCCGATGGCTCCGGCATGACCGTGACCATCGCCAAGTACCTCACCCCCCTGAACCACGACATCCATCACCGCGGCATCCAGCCGGATGTGCCGGTGAAGATGACCGATCAGGAGGCTCAGAAGCTCACCGTCGAAGATCTGGGCACTCGCAAGGATGGCCAGTACCGCGTCGCCGAAACCACGCTGATCAAACAGCTGCGCAACTCCGCCACGCTGCAGAAGCCTTACCAGCCCGGCAGCGCCAACGTGCCGGCCGCCGTGGGCACCAAACCCTAGCGATGGCGGCTGACCCAACCGCCGCGTCGGCCCCCGAGCCGGCCGGATCCCCCGTCTCCTCCACGGCCAGCGGCTCCATCTGGAGCCTCAAGCCCTGGTGGTGCCAGCCCTGGTCGATCCTGCTCACCGGGGTCGCCATTCCGGCTGCCAGCTGGTGGCTGCTGCAGCGCTGGTGGATCACGGCGCCCCTGGCGGCGGCCATCCTGGTTTGGTGGTGGCTGTTTCTGGTGCTGGTGCCCGCCGCCTGGCGCGCGGAGCAGGCTGCTCAGGCCCGGCCGTAATCCCGTCCACCAGCCTGCCAGCACCTTCAGCGTTCGCCGAAAAACCTGCGACGGAGCCGATCAGCTGGTCCGCCCCCTGCATGCCGTTCCCTGTTCATGGCCTGCTTGCTGAGCCGAAACTTGCTGGTGCCGTTCACAGAAGGGCTTGTTCAGCAGGCTGCTGACGGCCCGAGCCCGGGGCGTCGTTGAAAAGACGCTTGGGCTCACCTGTTTCCGGCATAAGGCCAGCCCGACCCAAAAGCCCAGCACTCCTTGGAGCACTGGGCGGCTGGTGGTGTTGGAGCTGATCGCAGGCCGTCGCTTTCAGCGATAGGGAGCCAGCCCGAAGGCTTCGGACTCGCTGTTGGGTTGGCCCTGCGGTGGGGCGCCGCCGAACGGTTGCTGGCTGATCAGGCCGCCACCGTTGGTGCCCAGACCGTTCGGGTTTTGGGTGAAGCGGCCTTGGCGCAGGGCGGAGAGCAGGCCGTCGCAGCCGCCATAGCGGGACAACAGCCGCTCCACCTGGCTGTCACTGATGCCCTGTTGCCAGCCATCGGGCCAACCGCGGGCCCGGCCCTGGCTGCCCAGCAGGCTGTTGCCCTCACCGGGGGCCAGCTGGCCCGCCTGCTCGAGGCAGTGGGCGGCGGTGACCGACGCCAGCTGCATCGCCGGAGTGGCATTCGAGAGGCCGGGATTCAGGGGTTGGGAGCCGTAGGGACGAGGCGCCAGGGCGATGCCCCCCGGGCCACCGACACCAGGAACGCCCACACCAGGAAACCCGTTGCCAGGCAATCCCATGCCGGGCATCCCGATGCCGATCCCGATACCGGGCTGACCCCGGCCCGGGATGGCGAGCCCCATCGGGCCCGGGTAGCCGCCGCCATAACGTGAACCCCCGACACCCGGCCCAAAGCCGAGACCCGGGCCGCCGAAGCCGCCACCAAAACCGCCACCACCGAGGCCGGTGAACTGGCCGAGGGCGGCCATGGCGAGGGAGAAGAGCAGGTTGTTCATGGCGTCAGGGCCGTTGTGACAGGCTAGGGGGAATCGATGCGGCGCAATAGCGCCGGAACAGTTGCAGCACCTGGGCCGGTGCCAGATGGGCGGTGTAGCGCGCCTCCAGTTCGCCCAGTTGTTCGCGGGCCGGGTAGGCCTTGAGTGAACGCCATTCGAGCGGGTCGTAGGTGGCCAGGGCGCTGGCCATGGCCGGATGGTGCTCGGAGCGGGTGATGGTGCCCCCGGCGCAGGCCTGCATCCGGTGGGTGGCCTCATGGGCCAGGGTGTTCCAGACCGCGTCCCGATCGCTGTGGACCCGGCAGACCACAATCGTGCGGCTGGGTTGGTGATACAACCCCTGAAGCCCCCGCTGATCGCAGTCGCGCTGCACCACATTCGAGCCGCTGGCCACCAGCAGGCTGCGCAGGGCGTCGATGTCCTGCCAGCTGGCCTGAGGCCGGGCACCGGCCGCCGGCGCCGGTCCGGGCAGCACGATCGTCGCCAGGCTGGCGATCAGGGTGACCCTGGCCCAGGTTTGGAAGCGGCTGGTCAGGGGCACCGCGTTCAACCGTGCCACCTTGGCTCCGCTCGAGGGGGGCCCAGCTGGGCTGGCCTCGGGGCGGGCTGGATGCCTGGTCGGAGCGGTGGCTGTTCCGTTCGCTGCAGAGCAGGCGAACGGGGAGGAGCTGGACCTGGGGCGCGGGGGCTGAAGTGGGGATCGCAAAGGAGCCATGGGTCCTTGGCCGTACCCGTTGAGCCTGATGCGGCGGCTCCGCTCGATCCATCACCCGAATGGGGGATAGGCGGCCTGGTTGACGGAGGGATAACCGCCGCCCAGCGAGATCTGTGCCGTGGCCTGAACCACGGCGTACCGTCCGATCAGCTCTTGGCGTTGTGCCAACGCCCTCCAAGCCGCTGGGCGTTGCCCGTTCAAGTCATGGCCGTAGGGGCGTGCCCCAAGACGATCGCTCCGAGCGACAAGCCCCACCGACACCAAGACGACGCCCGATTGGATTCGGGACCAAATCACTGCTGCCCGGACCTGATACCACCGCATAGCTCGGATCGATGGCAGCCCAGCTGATCGGGGAAAACCTGCAGCCCAGAACCCTCGTTGGCTGATCACCCGTGGCCATGACGGCCAGCAGATGGTCATAAGCGGCGGAATGCGATTGAACTCTGCTGGAAATTTCCTCCCTACAGAAGCTGCCAAAACAACTGCACTTGGGATGAGCGTGACGTTGTACGGCCTTGGTGGCACCACGCTGCCACCAGCGTCACGGTCCAGTCGATGGGCTGTAAAACCTTGCGGTACCAAGGTTTTCAGCAGTCTTTTGAACCTGGACCGCTGAGGGCCCCTCAGGCCACGGGCTGCATCAGGCCGCCGCCGGGGGAGGAGTCATCGTCGTCGTTGTTTTCCGGTTCGCTGGTGAACCAGGCGTAGAGGCCGAGGGCCAAAAGGCTGACCACAGCAGGAATCAGGCCGAGGCCCAGCTGCGCTCCTCCACCAACCTCGATCAGCTCGCCCATGTCGCTTGGTAACGGATGTGAGGCGATTGTAACGAACTTTTGCGGGGATGGTGAGAGGCGCGGGCCCGCTCGAAGCTGGCTCAATCGAAGACGTGACCGTGCTCATAGCGCTCGGCCTGGCCGGCCGCCGCCGTCAGGGCCGCCACGTTGTCGCGGGTGAAGAAGCCGTCGTAGCCCAGGCAGCGTTCCACGTATTCGGTGATCAACAGCGAGTGGGGCGAGGCCTTGGAGAAGATCTGCTTGAGGTTCGGCTGGTCCGTGCACTCGCCCACCACGTCGGCCAGGAAGGGGATGCCGAGGTCGCGCAAGACTTCGACGACAAAATCAACGTTCTTTTCGCCCTGGATCTCGCCGTCTTTGACCTCATAGGCGATGTGATGCATGCGGCGGCCGTAGTTGCGTACGAAGTCTTCGGTCGGCATCGGCAGATTGTCGAAGGAGTTGAGAAAGGACGGGGTGTTGTTGGCGGTGAACACCCGCGCCGGTGATTGCTTGTCATCGCTGATGCCCGGATGGCGGGTGACGTTGGTGGAGGAGTTCATCTCGGCGATGTTGTAAGCCCCCCAGAAGTAGTAAGGCACCATCGTCAGGTATTCCAGTAGCGCGTCCTCCCGATCCCCCGCCAGCACCCGCGTGGCCAGGTGATC
>CAIKWV010000107.1 GCA_903831165.1 uncultured cyanobacterium | reverse complement strand
GGAGCGCTACGGCCCGGCCCGGCTCAATGACCACTTCCTGGCCTTCAACACGATCTGCGACGCCACCCAGGAGCGGCAGGACGCCATGTTCGCCCTGGTGGATGAACCGCTGGACCTGATGGTGGTGATCGGCGGCTACAACTCCTCCAACACCACCCACCTGCAGGAGATCGCCATCTCCCGCGGCATCCACTCCTTCCACATCGACACGCCCGAGCGGATCGGCCCCGGCAACCGGATCGAACACAAACCCCTGGGCGGAGAGCTGGAAATCCTTGAGCCCTTCCTGCCTGAGGGTCCGATCCGGGTGGGGATCACCTCCGGCGCCTCCACCCCGGATCGGGTGGTGGAGGACGTGATCCGGCGCCTGGTGGAGCTGAGCGAGAGCTGAAACGGCGCCCGGCCGCTGTCTCACTGGCGACGGTGCGCTGGGGCCGGGGCTTTACATTCCCCTTCACCCCCAGCTCCCACGACCGTCCCGACCCCGATTACCGCCGCAACCACCCGACCTTCCGGCTTCAGCGTGACGGCAGACCCCCCTTCTGAACCCAGCCAGCTGCGCGCCAGCGACGATCCCCGGGTCCATCGCTACGCCAGTGCCTTCGCCGATCTCATGGAGATGCGGGCTCCGGCCCGTGTCGTGGCGGCCTACCTGGATCGCCATGAAGGCTGGTTCCGGCGCTGTGCGGCCCCGATGGCGGTCAATCCGCTCGGAACCAACGGCTACGTGCTCACCCTCGGCCGCTTCGGCAACTTCGGCTTCGAGGTGGAGCCCACGATCGGCCTGGAGCTGCTGCCCCAGGACCAGGGCATCTACCGGATCCTCACCGAGACGGTGCCCGACGCCGATCCAGCCCTGCAGGCCCTCTACGACGTCGAATTCAACGCCTCGCTGCAGCTCGATGAGACCACCGGCCCGGAGGTGTCCCACGAAGAGGTGGATCGGATGATGCGGCACACCCTGGTGCGCTGGGAGCTGGATCTGTCGGTCTGGATCCGGCTGCCGGGCATGATCAATCTGCTGCCCGACAACCTGGTTCAGAGCAGTGGCGACCACCTGCTGCGCCAGATCGTGCGCCAGATCTCCAGGCGGCTCACCTGGAAGGTGCAAGAAGACTTCCACGCCAGCCACGGCATCCCCTGCCCGCCGCGGCGCCGGGCCCAGTTCTGAGTCGCTGGCAGAGCATCCCACAAGCGCGCAGTGACCTGTCCAGCCGGCGTGGTGCACGACCCGAAGCCGGGCCGCTTCGCTCAAGGCTCGACTTGGTGACCCAGCTCACTGAAACAGCCCCGAACCCATCAGGGGAACAGGGGTGACGCCTGGGGCGCGCCACACGGTGGGTGGAGGCCCACGACACCCACCGCTACGGATGAATGAGGGTAGGCAGGAGGCTCAGTGCCGCCGATCGCATGGCGAAGCGGCCCTGGATGTGCTGCGAATCCTCAGGCCTCAAGCCGGGGGTGTCAGCAGCTTCTGGACGATCTGCATGCCGGTGAGCGCCTGCCAGAGGAACAGGGTGACGACGCTCATGTTCAGACCGACGTGAATCTTGCGGGCGATCAGGTTGCCGGCCTGCATGGCGGGGGGAAGGGCAGCGGCCACCGCCAGCAGGCTGGTCATGGCGATGCCGACCAGCAGGTGCGGCCCGACGCACAGCTTGCCGTTGTTGAGGTAGGTGACCGCCAGGCCGCCGAAGGTGCCCAGCACCCTCAGGGCCAGAACCAGGCTGGCGATCTGGAACTGGCGCTAG
>CAIKWV010000106.1 GCA_903831165.1 uncultured cyanobacterium | reverse complement strand
GAGGCGTCCGATTGATAATGGTGAGGTTGACGATGCTGGGCGCGGGGTGCGCCGCCCATGAACAACCCCGCTGTAATGGCATGCGATGGCGTCATCCCCGCCGCAGCAGGGCGGTCTGATACCAGCCGCGGCATCCAGGTCGACAACCTCCCGGAAGCTCTGCGGGAGCAGTTACTGCCGGCCCTGGAGACCCTGGTGCAGCAGGTGCAACCGGAAGGCCTCTGGCTGTTCGGCAGCTGGGCACGGGGTACGGCCAGCCGGCGGTCGGATGTGGATCTTCTGGTGATGGGCCTTGAGCACTGCCGTGTGCTCGATGCCTATGACGCGGTGCTGGAGGCGTTGCAGAGTTGCCGGCTGCCGTTGCAGCCGCTGGTGGCCACGCCGCAGCTGCTGGCCCGCCATGGCGACACCCCCTTCTGGCGCACGGTGCGCCTGGAAGCGATTCCCCTGCTGGCAGGCAGCCACTTCCCATGAGCCTGGAGAGCGCTCGCCAGAGGGCCAGGCTCTGGCTGCTTCAGGCCAAGGACGATCTACGTGCGGCCCGCTTGCTCGAGGCTGGCGGCCAGCCGGCGCAGGCCTGGCAACGGCAGGCCCGCCTGCTCGACAAGCTCTACGCCCCCACGCGCTATCCGGATGCCCTCGGCGATGAGCTGCCGGCCGATGTGTTCGGCCCCGAGGACGCCGCCGCCGCCTTGGAAGCAGCGACCGCATTGCTCGACTGGGCGGGCGAACAACTGAGCTGATACTGTCCCGCGGAGCGTGAGTCCGCACCCCCTGGGAACACCCTTCCTCCCGCGACAGCACCCTGACCGCCGTTGAAAAGCCGGCACAAACCCAGGGGACCGTCTACCCGTAGCTAGTGTGCCAATTATTAAACTGGCACGGCGTCACAGCCACTTTCGGGGGGGGGCAGCAAATTAACTGAAATTTTGTTACTTCCAGTGGCTACTATTCAAACCTCGATCAAGGAGGCGCTGAGCTCAGTGGTTCCCAAGTCAAGCCAGTTTGCAGAAATACATTCACGGCCACACCACTTCAAGAAGTTCATCGGCCGTGCCGCCTTCGGTGCTGCGCTGTTGATCAGCTGCCTCCAAGCCGGAGCAGCCTCAGCACTTAGCTTCAACTTCACCTTCACTGGAACAGGAAGTCCAACCACCCCGGCAACAGTTACAGGCATCGTCGATGGCCTAGTTGACAATGTTGCCGGCCAAACAAGCGGGCTTACTTTTACCATTATCTCGGCAACAAACACTCCCGCAGCTGGCTGGGGTACATTTTCCAATTATGTTGGCGGCTCAGGCATTGATGTGTCAGGAGGCCAAGTGACTGGCTCAGACGTCTACTTTGATAATATTTTTGATGGCGGCCAAAACTTATTCCTGGGGAATCAAAACAGTATTAACCCAGAACTTGCTAGCCCTGGCTCACTTATAACTAACTTTGACATTAATGCAAGTTCAACGAATACTCTCCTCTTCACTGCCGCCTCTCCTGCTTCGGTCCCAGGCCCTCTGCCCCTCTTCGGCGCTGGTGCTGCTTTCGGTTGGAGTCGTCGGCTGAGGCGCAGGATCAAGTCTCCGGCTTGAATCGAGGGTCGTTGCAACACCCAGCCCTTCTCTCCCGGAGAGGGGCTTTTTTATCGGCTGTGTTTGTCCAGTTTTTCGCACAGTGTTTTGGCCACGGTTTCGATCCTTTTGGTCAGCTGAGCCCCCGTCTGATTTCTCCACCGCCCTGATCCCGCCCGATGCCTGCCAGTTCCGAATCTTCGCGATCGCT
>CAIKWV010000105.1 GCA_903831165.1 uncultured cyanobacterium | reverse complement strand
GGCGATCGCGAAGGCCTCGATCAACAGCGACTGGATCAGCAGGCAGGTGACCACCTTGCCTTCAGCGAGGGCCGCCTGGAAGTTGTCGCGCAGCGGCGAGAAGAACACCTTGGCGAAGGGCATGTCGGCATCGACGCCGAGGTTGGCGGCGCAGGCGGTGAAGCCCTTCATGTGCTTGAGCTCCATGCGGGCCAGCCGGGCCAGCTCGTCGGCCTGGTCGGGAATCAGGGTGCCGAGAGCGATGTAGTTGTCGTGAGCTTCCTGCTCACCTTCGATCACGATCGCGTTGATGCGGCTGTAGGCGTCCTTGTAGAGGGCGCTGGTGAAGTCGGGCAGCCCTTCGCCGTTGCCATCAAGGCTGGCTTGGCCTTCGGCCTCAGCCCGGGTTGCGGAATCGGCGGGGGATTCGATGGTCGGCATGACAACCGCGGTCAACGTCTGCCAGCGACTGTAGTCACCCTGCGCTGGAGGTCGGTGGCCAGTCACTGCGCAGCAACGCTTCCAGCCGTCGCCGCCAACCTTCGACCAGCCGTTCGTGGAGCTGTTCCCCCAGTCCGGCGCTGGCACCCTCGGCGCTGCCGATCACCCCACTGATGCTGAATTCGCGGGTGATCCAGAAGCAGGGGGCTTCCCCCTCCAGGCTCCAGCCCTGGGGCGGCGGGCTGGCGATCCGTTGGCTTGCGGCGGTGGTGGGATCCGGCGCGGTACCGGCCGGCTCCTCGCCGGGCCAGTCCCTGCCCGGTCCGTCACTGGGCCGCAGCGGGCCGGTGAGCTCCGGCGCCAGATGCAGCATCAGGCTGGTTTCAGCCAGGCCGGCATGGAGCCCCTGGCTGCGTTCCGGTTCCGGGATCAACTCCGCGATTCCCTCCGGGCCGCGCCAGAGGAAGCAGGGCAGCACCGCCAGGCGGGGATGTTGGGCCCGCAGACTGCGGCCCGCCACCTCCAGCAGCCCGATCTGGCCGCCGTGGCCGTTGAGCAGCACCAGGCGCTGAAAGCCGGCCTGCTCCAGTTGGCGGCCCACCTGCACCACCAGGGCGATCAGCAGCTCGGCGCTGAGGCTGAGGGTGCCGGTGAAACCCTGGTGTTCCGGTGAAAAACCCAGACTTTGCACCGGCAGCCGCCAGATCGGCAGCTCGGGATCCAGTCGGGCGAGCACGGTGTCGGTGATGCGATCGGCGAACAGGGCATCGGTGTTCAACGGCAGCTGGGGGCCGTGCTGCTCGCAGGCTCCGAACGGCCAGATGACCGTGCTGCCGGGCCGGGCGGCCTGGCGCTGCAGTTCCGGCCAGGTCATGGTCTCAAGACGGCGCTGGTGCTCGGGCATGGCGGCAGATCGGCGGTGGCGAGCGGCCGGACCGGCTTCGCTTCGTACAGTGTGGAGCCGCAGCACTTCAGAGGTCATGGCCGGATCCGGCAACCCCGCGTCGCGTCAGCCCCTGAATCCTGGCCAGCGTCCGGCCCCCCAGGCGCCCCGCAAGCCACCCCAGGTGCTGATGCTCAAGAAAGAGGACGTGGTGGCGCTCCGCTCGCCCGAGGCCGCCGCCGCCGCCGCCGCCGTTCCGGTTGAAGCCCCCAGGCCCCAGGCTCCCCCGGTCGCGCCAGTCGCCGGCGGTTCGCCCCGCCCTGTTGCGGCTGCCAGCGTCCCTGCCTCGGCCGGCAGCGCCCCTGCCCGAGTGGTCTCCGACGACGACCTCTTCGACATGGGGTCGATGGAGGGGATGACCATGGCCGACCTGCTCGGTCCGGACGAGCGACGCGGCAAGGGTGGGGGGGCGGCCAGGCGGGTCGGGACCGCCACCGCGGCGCCCGCCGCCGCCAACGCTGCTCCGGCCCGCATCGTCGACGAGTTCGACTTCGACGAAGAGGCCTTCCTGGCGGCCCTCGATGAGAACGAACCCGTCGGCACCACCGGTGAAGTGGTGCGCGGCAGCGTGATCGGCGTCGAGAGCGACGGCATCTATGTGGATATCGGTGGCAAGGCGCCGGGCTTCATGCCCAAGAGCGAATGCGGCCTGGGGGTGATCACCAACCTCAAGGAGCGCTTCCCCCGCGGTCTGGAGGTGGAGGTGCTCGTCACCCGCGAGCAGAACGCTGACGGCATGGTCACCATCAGTGCCCGTGCCCTGGCCCTGCGCCAGAGCTGGGAGAAGGTGCGCCAGCTGGAGAAGGACGGCAAGGTGGTCCAGGTCAAGGTCAACGGCTTCAACCGTGGCGGTGTCACCTGTGACCTCGAGGGGCTGCGCGGCTTCATCCCCCGCTCCCAACTCAACGAGGGCGAGAACCACGAGGCCCTCGTCGGCAAGACCCTGGCAGTCGCCTTCCTGGAGGTGAACACCGAGACCCGCAAGCTGGTGCTCTCCGAGAAGCGGGCAGCGACGGCCGCCCGGTTCTCGGAACTGGAGGTGGGCCAGCTGGTCGAAGGTCAGGTGGTGTCGCTCAAGCCCTATGGCTTCTTCGTCGACCTCGGCGGTGTCAGCGGTCTGCTGCACCACTCGTCGGTCACCGGCGGCGCCCTGCGCGATCTGCGCGAGGCCTTCGAGCCGGGCGAACGCATCAAGGCCCTGATCACCGATCTCGACCCCGGCCGCGGCCGCATCGCCCTCAACACCGCCCTGCTGGAAAACCAGCCCGGCGAACTGCTGATCGCCAAGGCGCAGCTGATGGCCGAGGCGGCCGATCGTGCCAACCGGGCCCGTTCGGTGCTGCGCCAACAGGAGCAGGCGGCGGGATGAGTCCCTTTCGAGCTGATGTTCCCTCGGGCGTCGAGGGGCCGGCGGCAGCGGATGGTCCCGCTGGCCCTGCCGCTCCTCTCGATTCGCCGGAATCCGGCCAATCCCTCGACCAGTCGGCTCCCGAGCAGCGTCGGCCTGTTGATCCAGCGGCGATGGCGACGGAGCGCGCCGCTGCCGCGGTCGGTGCGGACTGGGAGCTGGATTACTACTCCCGGCCGATCCTCGAAGCCGATGGCAAGAAGCGCTGGGAGCTGCTGATCTGTGCCACGCAGGATCCCCTGACCCCTGCCGGGGCCCCCACGGAACCCTTCCGCTGGTCCCGCATCTGCCCCGCCGCCAGTGTCAACTCGATCTGGCTGAAGGAGGCGATCGAGACGGCCCTGGCGGAGGCCGCCGACCGGGGTTACGGTCCGCCGCGCCGCATTCGCTGCTGGCGGGCCTCGATGCGCACCATGGTGCAGCGGGCCGCCGAGGGACTGGGCCTGGAACTGGTGCCCAGCCGCCGCTGTTACAGCCTGGTGGAATGGCTGCAACAGCGGCAACAGCAGGTTTACCCCCAGGAAGCCGGCTACCTGGTGGGTCCGTTGGCGCCACCGCCCCAGGCGATCCGGCCGGTTTCGGTGCCTTTGCCGGAAGCGGTGCGGGGGGATCGCTGGAGCTGGGCCACCTTGCCCTGCGCTGCCCTGGCCGAGGCCTCGGACTGGGAAATCGGCTTTGCCGGCCTGGTGACACTTCCCCAGGCGCTGGACCCCGCCACGCCGATACCCGGCATCCGACTGTTCAGCCGCACCCGTGCCCTGGCGATTGCCGGTTGGTTGGCCGGTCTGGAGCCCGTGCGCCTGGAGCTCGATGGTGAGCAGCTGGTGCTCGAAGCCGGCCTGGAGGACCGCTGGCTGCTGGCAAGCCTGCCGGCCGAGGAAGCCAAAGCGGCGGCCGCGGCCTTTGCGGCCGCCCGCGACCAGGCCTCTGGCCTGCAGTTCATTGCCGTCCAGAGCGACGATCGGGCTGAGCGGCTCGACGGCTTCTGGATGTTGCGGGATCTCCCCGATGGCTGAGGCCCTGGAGGCCCCTTTCGATCGGCCGGATGCCGGCTTCAATGATCTGCCCGGCTGGACCTGGGTGGGGACCTATGGGGGGCACTATCTGCAGGCGGATCGGCTGGGGGCCTTTGAACACGGCTTTTTCACCCGCCAGTGGCAGGGCCGCGGCCCGGCTGAACTGGCTGGATACCTGAGTGCCGGCATCAGTGTTCACCGCCCCCAGCAGATTCACAGTGCCCGGGTGCTTGAGGCCTCACAAGCCGTTGGTGAACCCTGGCCCGAGGCGGATGGGCTGGTCAGTGATGGGGGCGGTCAGAGCCTGTGGGTGTGCGGCGCCGATTGCACGCCGGTGTTGATCGCCGACCCGCGCAGCGGCCGGGTGGCGGCCGCTCATGCCGGCTGGCGTGGTGTTGCGGGCAGGATCCTGCCGGCGGCGATCGCCCGCCTGGCTGCCGCCGGTTCCGATCCGGCCGACCTGCTGGTGGCCCTCGGTCCGAGCGTCAGCGGTGCCAACTACCAGGTGGAGCGCCCCGTCAGCCTGGAGGTGGCAGCGGCGCTGCGCAGTCATGGCACCCAGAACGCAGCCGCTCTGCAGGAGCTGATCGCCTGTGGCGCGCTGCTGGCCGATCCCGATCCCCACCGTGATCGCCTCGATCTGCGCAGCGCCATCGTGCGCCAGCTGGACCATGAGGGGGTACCCCCCGGCTCGATCGCTGTCTGTCCGCTCTGCACGGTGGCGCACCCGGTGTTGTTCCATTCCTGGCGGCGGGATCAGGTCAAGGCGGTGCAATGGAGCGGCATCGTCTCCCAAGGCTGAAACCTCCTGCCAGGCCTGGTTGCCGTTGACTGCGGGGCGCGAAGGCCCCAGGTG
>CAIKWV010000104.1 GCA_903831165.1 uncultured cyanobacterium | reverse complement strand
GGGTACCAATCAATGCCGCTGAATAAGGGATCGATCCCGGTGGGAATGGCCTGGTCATTGCGGATGAACACCCGCAGCTGCACCTCGGGCCTGATCTGGCGCAACGCTCGCAGCAAGGTGCGGGTGTAGATCTGGATGCCGCCTTCCGAGGCCCAGATCTCGGGTGCCAACAGGTCCAGGCGTTGCAGGGGAGCCATCAGGTCAGCTGCTCCAGCGCCTGCAACAGACCGCGGGTGGCCTGCTCATAGCTGAAAGTGTCAATGTGCTGCAATGCTGCCTGGCCCATGCGACGCAGGCGCTGCCGGTCCGAGAGGGCCTCGGCCAGGCAGTCACGCAACGCCATCATGTTGCCAGCCTCGAAGATCCAGCCGGTCCGGCCGGGAATGACCAGATCAGGGCCGCAGCCGGCATGGGAGCTGACGATCACCGGTCGGGCCAGATTCATGGCTTCATTGATGCACAGGCCCCAGGTTTCGCCGGAGCCATAGGAGGGCAACACCACCAGATCTGCCAGGGCGTAGGCAGTGGGCATGGCGCTCTGGTTCTGGAAGCCAGCGAACACGACACGCCCTTTGGGCAGGACAGCAGAACGCTCTCTTAGCTGGTCCTCGAGGACACCACTGCCAACAAAAACCAGGACCGCTGTCGGATCATTCAGCTGAATGAAGGCTTCAAGCAGGTCGAGGGGACGTTTCTTGGTTTCGAACTTGCCGGCGAAGAGGATGACAGGGGCGTTGGGATCGATAGCCAACTGACGGCGCCAGAGTGATGCAGCGTCCTGAGCAGAGGCCGCAGCGACCTGAAAGCGGTGATTGTCGACGGCGTGGGGTGCCTGCAGAATCTTCCTAACCGAAAACCCTGAAGCCAGCAGATAAGCGCTGTTGGCCTGACCGACAGCCAATGCAGCGGCAAATCGGCGAAACAACAGCCGGCGGGCCAACCGCGAAAGACCGGAACGGAAGCCATGCCGTCCAACGAGGTCGTGGGAATCACCGCGCAGCAGAATCGGACAACGCCAGAGGCGTGGATCGAGAAGTAGCCGCAGATGGCTCTGATAGGCGTAACCGAACAGCAGAATCGCGTCGGGGCGCCATGCCAGCAGACGCTTCACCAAATCAGGGTTGCGTAAGCCGCTGAAATGATGACTGCCAGGGTCAGCCGCCGTATTGGCCACAAAGCAGGACGGGTAGCCCTCCAGCAAAGGCTGGTCCCAGCGAATCACCTGGCCGAAGCCAGGATCATGGCGCAGGTTGACGCCACCATCCCAGAGGTGAAAGACCAACAGCTCAAGTTCTGGGCGTCCAGCCAAACAACGAAACCAGGGAGCGTAATACTGGATCGGATGACTGACAACAATCGCCAACCTGGTGGTGGCGGGGATGGTCTTGGTAAGCCTAGTGGTCAAGACGCTGCACGTTGGCCCAGGAGCCAACTGCTGACCACCACCAACAGAATCAACTGCTCGGCGGCCGCCAGAAAGGTGGAAGCGACCATCTCAAAGGAGGTGAGCCAGAGCACCATCAACACCACGCTGAGCAAACCCGGCGTGGTCAGCAGCCTCTGGCCACGGCTGAGATTTTCCGTGCAACGGATCAGGCCACCGGTGGCCACTCCCAAGAGCAAGGGGCCGG
>CAIKWV010000103.1 GCA_903831165.1 uncultured cyanobacterium | reverse complement strand
ATCCTGGGCCCGCGAGGGCGCCAGGCCGGCACCCGGCAGCGGCGCTGGGAGCAGGGGCGACAGCAGGGCCGCCAGGGATAGCCCCGGGATCAGGGCCCGGCCGCTGGGGACCAGGGCGCGACGAACGGCGGAAAGGGAAGCCAAAGCGAATCGCCCGGAGGTATCAGCCCCGATCCTGCCTGGCTGGCCGCAGAAGCTCAAGGGTCCGCCGAACTGTGATCGGTACGGTGCCGAAAGGCTGCGGTCGTTCTTGAAGACCCAGAATCAGGCTGAATCACCGGTGAGGCCTGCCGCACAGCAGCACCGGAGCCCTCCCTCCCCAGGCATTCGCTGAACTGATTCCCTTGCCTCGGATGCTCGGGTGGGCCGGGAGCGGATGGTTCCGCAAGCACTTAGAAGCCGGCTGAAAAAACCGGCAGCCACGGCCAGGCCACAACGGCAGCTCGGCAACACCCCTGCTGGGACTGGGCTGGTTGCGCACGCCCAGGTCGCGGCGTGGTCCCAGAAGAGGTTTTTCAGCGAACTCTTAGGGGAACCCCTGGATCACCCTCGCTTCCGCACCGGAGTGGAGTCGAGATCCCTGTCAGGGTGAGTTCCGGAACGGGCGCCCGCTGGCTTGCCAGGGCTTCCTTCGGGGAACGGCCCAGGGAGAGGGGATAGAGCCTGGCCCGACTCAGCTCCGCTCCGGGGCCGGGGGGCGGCCCATGGCCGCCAGCAGCTGGGCCACCCGTTCGAGATTCTTCTCCCCGGGACTGGTCTCCACACCACTGGAGACATCGAGCCCATCGGGCTGCAGCTGGCGCAGCAGTTCGCCGACGCTCTCGGGCCGGATGCCGCCGGCCAGCCACCAGGGCACGGGCGACTCAAAGCCGCTGAGCCACTCCAGCGGCAGGCTGTGACCGGTGCCCCCCAGTTGATCCGCCACCCAGGCATCCAGCAACAGGGCATCCACGACTTCGCCGTAGGCCTGGGCGCGCTGGAGATCCTGGGAAGAGCGAATGCGCAGGGCTTTCCAGATCTCCACCCCCAGTTGGCTGCGCAACTCCTGGCAGCGGCTGGGGCTCTCCTCGCCGTGCAGCTGCAGCACCCGATGGCCCCGGCCGGCGGCGAGCTGATCGAGCTCCCCGTCGCTGGGATCAGCCACCACCAGCACGCCGCGGCAGCGGGAATCGCTGGCGGTGACGGCATCGAACAGCTCCTGCCGCCGCGCGGGTTCCAGGTAGCGGGGGGAGGCAGGAACAGCGATCACACCAATCGCCTGGACGCCAAGGGCCGCCACGGCCGCCGCCTGGGCGGGCTGGCGCAGACCACAGATCTTGAGGGCAGGCAGGGGCAAAGGAACAGGACCGGAGCAGCCTTTCTAGGATCGCTGCACACGGCTTCAGCGCATCGCTGGGGCCCCGTCGCATCGGTGGCCGTGGGCGAAGGCTGGCAACTGTTCAAAATCCGCGGCATCCCCCTGCGGATCCACCCCACCTGGTTCGTGATCCTGTTCGTGGCCACGGTGGCCTTTGAGCAGCACTACCGCATCACCCTGGTGGGCCAGGTGTCACCTGGTCTGCTCTGGGCTGTGGCCCTGGTCACCGCTGTGATGCTGTTTGTCTCGGTGCTGCTGCACGAGCTGGGCCACTCCCTGGTCGCCCTAGCCCAGGGGGTGCAAGTGCGCAGCATCACCCTGTTTCTGCTTGGCGGCGTCGCCAGCGTGGAGCGGGAGTGTTCCACCGCCATGGGAGCGCTGCTGGTGGCCGCGGCCGGTCCGGCGGTCAGCCTGGTGCTGGCGGTCGCCCTGCTCTCCCTGGGTCATCCGGCCTCGCACCTGTCACCGGTGCTGGGCGAGATGGTCAATCAGCTGGGTGCCCTCAACCTGGTGCTGGCCCTGTTCAATCTGTTGCCGGGCCTGCCCCTCGACGGTGGCCTGATCGTCAAGGCGATGGTCTGGCAGATCACCGGCAGCCAACGGCGCGGCCTGGAGGTGGCCAACGCCAGTGGCCGGCTGCTGGCCAGCCTGGCGATCGTCCTGGGCAGCCTGATGCTGCTGCGGGGCAGTGGCCTGGCCGGGGCCTGGCTGATCCTGCTGGGCTGGTTCGGCCTTGGCGCGGCCCGCAACCAAAAGCAGTTGCTCCTGGTGCAGAAGGCCCTCAAAGATCTACGGGTCAAGGATGTGGCCCAACGGCGCTACCGGGTGCTTGAGGCCTCCACCAGCCTGCGCCAGCTGAGCCGGTTGCGCCTTGAGGATGGCCCGACCAGCGACAACGCACCGGCCAGCCAACCAGCCCCTGGGGCCGCGGCTGGCCAAGCCGGCGGTGATGGGGTGCCGGCTGCCGGCAGCGAGCTGCCCGACTGGATCCTGGTCTGTGATCGCGGTCGCTGGCGCGGCGTGATCGACGATGGACCGCTACGGGATCTGCCGGTTCAGCGCTGGGACAGCGAACGGGTCGGGGACCATCTGCTGCCGCTCAGCAGCCTGGTGTCCATCCCCGAATCGGCACCGCTGTGGCAGGCGGCCCTGGAGCTGGAGAGCAACCAGCGCCTGCTGGTGCTCAGTCCAGCCGGACTGCCCTGTGGCACGGTGGAAAAACCCGAGCTGGGGGAAGCGGTGCTGCGGCGCCTGGGCCTGCGGCTGCCCCCGCCCCTGTTGGCCAGCGCCCGCCGCCAGAGTGGCTATCCGCTCGGCCTGGCCCTGGGGCAGATCTCGAGGGGCATGGTCACCACTGGTGAAGTGGTCAGCGCCTCCGGCAAAGCGGCCTGGGGAGTCCCAGAACCCTCTGGGCGTTGAGGAAGCAGTGGATTCCCTCCTGGCCAGGAGAGACAGGACAGGGCCGATAGGGGTGAGCAGCTGATTCAGAACTCCCTGGCAGCAGGTCCTCCCAAGCCTGCGCCCGCTGCACGCTTCACCTGCAACGGCCGACTCTCATGCCAAGACCCGGAATCGCCTGAGGCCTGGATGTCCGACAATTGACCCAGGCCGGGGATGGAGCGCGAAATCCCCTCAGGCCGGTGACAGCCGAAAACGGTCCTCGCTCTCGGTGATCGCCCGCCACTCCTGGGGTGTCAGCTCCTGGCTCTGCCAGGGACTGGCCCCCGCCAAGGGCAGGTGCCTCTGGGCTGCATCCATCAACTCCAGCTCCAGCTCCTGCAGGCTGATCGGCAGGGGAGGCAGCTGCGGTGGCGCCGCTGCGAACACCTGCCACCACAGCGCCGCGGGGGGATCGATCAGGATGCTGCCGTGTTGCAGCAGATGGCCGCGGCGCCAGAGCTGGGCACTACCGATGCGTTTGGCGCCGCAGGGGTGGATCAGATCGGCGGCGGTACCGCTCGCAAAACAGTTGCCGGACTGAACGGTCGCCGGTTCGCTGCCGAAATCCAGGGGCAGACCGATGGCGGCAAACCCCTGCCGCAGCCATTCACAGGCCCACCGGTAGGCCTGGCGGCGCTGCATGGGGGCCCCGGGCCAGATCAGGGCATAGGTGAGCTCACCGGCGTGGAGGACGGCGCGCCCGCCACTGGGACGGCGGACCAGCTGCAGTTGCCCCTCGAGCGCCAGTCGCTGCCAGTGGGGCTCGATCAGGCGCTGATGGCGCCCCAAGGACAGGGTGGGACGGGACCAGCGATAGAAACGCAGCACCGGAGCCGCTACTGGCCCCTGCTCCAGGGAGTGATCCAGCAACCAGGCGTCAATCGCCATCTGCCGGCTCCCCTCGAGCTCCAGCGTGGGGATCAGGCGCTGCTGCCGTTGTTCGGGCTCCTGAGGCAGCGGCAGCGACACGGGGGAAGCTGGGCCGATCAAGGGGCCGGCAGGGCCTGCCAGAAGCCCGCATCCAGCTCAAATCCGAGCACCGCGGCCATCTGAGCCAGGCTGCCCCGGCAGCTGAGCCCTTCCAGGCGGGCGAGATGGTCCAGCAGGAAGAGACGGTGGGTGATCCATAGCTCCAGGCTCTCGGCGGCGAAGCGGATGCCCTCGCTGCGGCTGAAGCCATGGGGCAGCAGCATCGCCACATGGCGGGTCAGCTGGCCGCCACTGCGCTCAAGCAGCAGCGGCAACCAGGGCTGGAGGGCATCGGCCCGCAGGCTCCAGAGCCTGACTTCGGCGATCTCGGAGAGCTCCCGGGGATCCTCCGGCGGACGAGGCCATTCGAACGCCAGGCTGAGACTGTCGCTGCGTTCCAGCAAGGCCGCCAGGGGCAGCGTTGCCAGGTCGTCCAGAGGGGTGAGGTCCAGTTGGCGGATCGCCATCGCACTGATGGGCAGGACGCCGGCCTGGGGGATGGAAGGTGTGGCCATCAAGAGCTGTGACAGGGCGGCGCCGCAGGCTGGACCGTAGCCCGTCGAACCCAAAGAATGGGGCGATCGCTTTCCCCCCGATGACCATGATCAACCAGGTTGAAGTGCTGATCGCTCTGGTCGTGGCCGCCCACGCCGGCGTGCTGGCCGTACGCCTCTGCTTCAGCCTTTACAAGGCCTGAAGCCTTTGCGGCTTTCCCTTGGCAAGCCCTGACTGGCCTGCTACAAGCAGTAGACCCGCCGCTTCCCCTCGGTGCCCGCCTCCCCCAGCAGCCAGCCCCGACGCTCCACCGGCCGCCATCGGCAGACCAGCCATGGCGCCAGCAACGGTGGCGCTGTCGGCCGCGCTGCCCGCCAGGAACGGGCTGAGACCAAGCCAGGGCGTGCACCATCCGAAGCCAAGCCCCGCAACGCCACCCTGGCGGTGTTTGCGGCAGATGGCGAGCTGCTCACCCTGTCCAATGAACGCCGTGAACTGCTCTGCAGCGTCATCGGCCTGACGGTGAAGTTCGGCTTGGTGGCCGTCGCCGCCGTCAGCCTGTTCCGTCTTTCGACGGCCTACCAACAGCGCATGGATCGCCAGGGGGAGATCTCCGCGGTGCTGGAACTGGAAACAGCCAAGCTGGCCAAATCCCGCGAGCGCTTCGACCAGCTGTTCACCGTCTCCGGAGAACAGCAGCTGATCCGTGAGCAGAGCCAGTGGATCGCCCCCAACCGGCTGCGGGTGGTCTGGCAGCAAGGTCCGGCATTTCCAACTGTTGAAACCGCCAGCGCCCGTCCCAGCAAGCCGCTGCCCCGTCCCTAGGTTGGATCGCCAATCCGCCTTCACTCCAGGACGTCATGGTTGTTGTCTCCGGTGACGCTGCCCCCGAAAATCCCAGCAGCTCCGGCGGGCTGTCCGGAACACCCGGTACGGCACTGATCACCGGGGCTTCCTCCGGTGTGGGACTGTTTGCCACCAAGGCCCTGGTCGATCGGGGTTGGCATGTGGTGATGGCCTGCCGCGATACCGACAAGGCCCGCCGTGCCCAGGCCGCCCTGGCCATTCCCGACCAGTCCGTGACCCACCTGCAGGTGGACCTGGGGGATCTGGAGAGCGTGGCGCGACTGGTGGCTGCTTTCCATGCCACTGGCCGGCCCCTGGATGCCCTGGTGATCAATGCGGCCGTCTATCTGCCGCGGCTCAAGCACCCGGAGCGCTCGCCCCAGGGCTACGAGATCTCGATGGCCACCAACCATTTCGGCCATTTCCTGCTGATCCATCGCCTGCTCGACGATCTCAAGCACTCATCGCACCCCTCCAGGCGGGTCGTGATCCTGGGCACCGTGACCGCCAACTCCAAGGAATTGGGCGGCAAGATTCCGATCCCGGCCCCCGCCGATCTGGGCGAGCTGTCGGGCTTTGCCGCCGGCTTCAAGGCCCCGATCGCCATGGCGGATGGCAAGGCCTTCAAGCCCGGCAAGGCGTACAAGGACAGCAAGCTCTGCAACATGATCACGACCCAGGAGTTGCATCGCCGTCTGCATGCGAGCAGCGGCATCGTCTTCACCTCGTTGTATCCGGGCTGTGTGGCCGACTCGCCCCTGTTCCGCAACACCCCGGCCGCCTTCCGCACCATCTTCCCCTGGTTCCAGAAGAACATCACCGGTGGTTATGTCAGCCAGGCCCTGGCCGGTGAACGGGTCGCCGATGTGGTCACCGATCCGGCCTTCGCGGTGTCCGGCGTGCACTGGAGCTGGGGGAACCGGCAGACCAAGGGCGGCAAGCAGTTCAGCCAGGAGCTCTCCGACAAGGCCAGCAACCCGGAAACAGCCCGTCGCGTGTGGGAACTGACGAGCCAGTTGGTGGGGCTGGAAGCCAACTGATGGGGTCCTGGCTGCTCGCACCAGCTCCCCTGGTCACACCGCCTCTGGGATCGCACCCTTCTGCAATCCACGACCGGATCGACGTGGGGAGCTGATCGCTGAGGCACTGTTGTCAGCTCCGATGGTGGCTCCTGGTTCTTGGTCGGTACGCTCAGCCTTCAGTGCTGGACCTCCCTCCTCCCCTGGATCCGCTGGCCCTCAGAACGGCATCGCAGCATGGGCGGACTGCCAGGGGTGATTCAGCTGTTTGCTGGAACTGGTTGAGGGCCTGGCCGCAGCCACTGATGTTGTGCCATCCGTCAGCCCTGGACCTCCAGTCTCCCCTGGTTCCGTTGGCCCACCGAAGGCGATGACGGGCCGGACTGGCCGGCGATGCTGGCCTGGAGCTGCGCAACGAGCGTGCAGTTTGTGCAGGATCATCCGGCTGTCGTGGTCAGCGCCTGAACAACGCTGCTAACAAGTAGCCAGCTGCACCGTTTGACCTGATGTCCCGCTTGCTGCGCTGGGGGATCGGCCTGCTGCTGATCGCCAGCCTCCTGTTCGCCGCCTTCTTCCTGCTGCCGTTCCGGGCCTGGTTGCCAGGCGGCACGGTGGCTGATGTGGCCACAGCTGAGGTGGTCAATGGCTCCGCCTTCAATCGACTCTTCCCCAAGGCCGAACCCGGGGAACAGCTCGTCTTCACCCAGGAGAAGCGGGGCTTCAGCGAGGCGAGGCTCAAGCAGGGCGAGACGATCAAGGCGCTGCTGGCCATCTCCGACACCACCACCGCTCCGGCGGCGCGCAGCAAGTTCGACGGCAGTTCAGAGCAGCTCAAGGGCTGGCCCCTGGTGGAGCAGGGCAATCAAGCCAGCGCCCTGCTGGTGGCCGATCGCTTTCAGGTCAAAGTGATCGGTCAGGGGCCTGGCCTGGATGCCGGCCAGCGCCATGAGCTGATCGGTGCTTTCGATCTCGATGGTCTGGCCGCGCTCAAACCCGCCCGAGCCCCGCGCGCGCCCAAGGCCCTGGCCCCGGGCCGTCAGCAACCCGTTGCGATCCCCGTTCCCTCAGCCCAGAAGGAGGCCGCCCAATCCGTTCCCGCCATCCTGGAGCCCGCCGCATGAGCACCGTTCTCGAACGACTCGATCGTCTGCCGCGCCGCAATCTCACGGTGCTGGCCCTCAAGGGGATCAGCACCCTGGTACCCGGGGGTTGGCACAACACCACCAGCGCCAGCGAACTGATCGCCAGCGTGATGGGCAGCGACGACCCGGCACTGATCACCCAGGTGCGGCTACGGGCCGACGAGCTCAGCAACGCCCGCCACGAGGGATACGGCCGTGCCCTGAGCCTCTATGACGCCGTCAACCGGTCCCAGAAAGCGGCCGGTGGCCTGCGGATCCTGGCCAATGTGGGCGGTGCCCTGCCGCTGGTGAAGCGGGTGGCCAACCTGACCCCGACCAGTGACACGCTGCAGGCGGTGGACCTCAGTCTCAAGGTGGCGGCGGAGATGCTGGCCTTCACCCAAGTGAATGGCCTGCCCGGCGACAGCTTCGCCGAGTTCGGCGCCAGCCTGAACGAATATGCCGGCGAAGCGCGGGTGCGCATGGCGGCCTTGATCTGCTTCGATGCCCTGTTGCCGTTGGGCGATCAGGCTCTGCAGCGCCTCGATGAGCGGCTCGGCCAGGTGGGCCGCAAGGAGCTGCGCCTCACTCCCGCCTACGCCGGCATGGCGGCCATGATTCCCGGCCGGGGCGACGATGCCCACCTCAGCTTCCTGCGGCGCGGGGTGGACCAGTGGCTGGGCTGGGCGGGCGGCTTCGTCGGCACCTTGGGGCTGAGCGGTCAGAAGGCGGTGCGAGCCCTGGAAAGCACCCTGGGCCCCTGGCAAGGGGGCTTCGAGCAGCTGGCCACCTTCCTCGATGCCTTCACCGACACCTACCAGCACACCGGGGTCCAGGCTGTCGCCCGGCGGCTGGTGGAGCGGGCCGCCGCTGAGATCTAAGCAGCGCCAGAACGCGTCCGGGGAGGCCCAGGTGGAGGAGCCTCCGCGGGGCTGCGCCACGTTTCTGGCGGCCGGAACGGGATCGGCGCGTCCGAAACCAAGGGTTCAGTGCTACGCGATCAGCGGGCAGCTTCAGCGGCAAGACAACGCTGGGACTGAGCTGCAACAAGGCTGACGGGCAGGGCAGCGCGTCCAGGTCTGACGCCTCTGGCCGCCATGGGAATCGACGCCTGAACAGACTGAACGGAAAACGCGCGGCGACCAGACTGGGACAGGCCACAGAGCAGCCATACCTTCGGGCTTCAGCGGCCCAAGAGAGGGTGGACGCCGCGAATCCAGACCCCAGATGGAGTGTCTGGATCCGGGTGCCTCGACCAGGAGCAGGAGCACCCTGGTCTCCAGAGCGCATCAACAAACCAGAAGCCTGGCCTTGGGCCAGAACTCTGGTGACGACCCAACAGCATCCGTGCAGATCAGGCGCCTGGGAGCCGGCCAACCCCATGGCCGCGTCATCCCCAGGTTGTCGCCGGCGACAACCTGGGGATGATCTGGAACATTCAGCGACCAACCGGGTGGCGACAAAACGGCCATGGAGTTGGAGGCAGAACCCTCGCAGGGGATAGCGATCCGTCAGCCAGGCGCCTAGGGATCAATCGAAACCGAGCAGGTCAAAGATCTCGCGGTCCTTGAGGGATTCGGCTTCGAGAGGTTCGACGTCGCTCAGCATCTTCTGAGCCAGGCTGAGGTATTCCTTTTGCACGGCATCGACTTCCGGAGTGCTTTCCATCTCGAAGATGGTGCACTTCTTGAGCCGGGACTTACGAATCGCGTCCACGGTCTTGAAGTGGGCCATGGTACGCAGGCCGGTACGAGCGTTGAACTTGTCAATCTCGTCGGTCTCCTCGGAGCGGTTGGCGATCACACCGCCGAGACGCACCTTGTAATTCTTGGCCTTGGCGTTGATGGCCTGCATGATCCGATTCATCGCGAAGATCGAATCGAAATCATTGGCGGTGACGATCAGGCAATAGTGGGCATGCTGCAGGGGAGCGGCAAAGCCACCACAGACCACATCACCGAGCACATCGAAGATCACCACATCGGTCTCTTCCAGCAGATGGTGCTCCTTGAGCAACTTCACGGTCTGACCGGTGACGTAACCGCCGCAGCCGGTGCCGGCCGGTGGGCCACCGGATTCAACGCACATGACACCGTTGTAGCCCTCAAAGACGAAGTCCTCGGGTTTGAGCTCCTCGGTGTGGAAATCGACGGTTTCGAGGATATCGATCACCGTCGGCACCATGCGCTTGGTGAGCGTGAACGTGCTGTCGTGCTTGGGGTCACAACCGATCTGCAGCACGCGCTTGCCCAGCTTGGAAAAAGCGGCGGACAGGTTGGAGGAGGTGGTGGACTTGCCGATGCCGCCCTTGCCGTAGACGGCGATCACCAGGGCTCCCTCCTCGATCGCCATGGCGGGATCCTGATGGACCTGGAGGCTGCCCTCACCGTCCTCTTGGCGACCTGTGGTGAGCGGTGGATTGAGGGTGCTCGTCATGAAGAAGGAAGCAAAGGGGATGACATCACAGCAGCTGCCAGATGGCCGTCAGGGCCAAGCCTGACCAGGCGAGACAGGGAGTGTCGCGTGCACATGCAAACCGACACATTTTGCTGACGGGCTCAGGGGCGGACCGCCAGCTGGGGCAGCAGACCTGCGGCAACAACCCGCCCGATGGGACCATCGGGCCCCGGCGATGATCGCCGCCGCAGCGCCCGGTACGCAGCCCTTGAAGCCGGGGCCAGGCTCTGGTGCCGGGCTGGACAAGGAACCGAGGATCCGGACTCGTGAACGGTGGTGGTGATGGCGGCTGACTCCTGGTCTTGCATCAGAAAGGCTGACGAAAAGCGTGGATTCAGGCCGAGCAGACATCAACCCGATCGCCGCTCAAACGGACAGCAAATCTGTGCCTATATCTAAGCCAGCAACCGCAGCAGGATGCAGAGTAAAAATACTCATCACCTTGCTCCTGGGTCGCGGTCCGCGCCGGGTGCTGATCACTTGCTGAAGTGGGCCTTGGCGTCATAGAGGGTTTCGGCATCGATCAGGGCGATGCCCCGTTCGCGGGCGAAGGTCTCGGTGCTGCGCCGCACCTTGCTGCGCACGAAGAAGGGAATCTTGTGCAGCTCCGCCTCGCCGTCCGTCGTCCAGCGGGCCTCGACCGCGCCGGCAGCAGGGGGCTCCAGGGTGGCGGTGGCCGCCGCCGCAGAAGCCATGGCTGGGGCCGTCCCGGACTCAGGAGCCGCAACAGCGCCGCCCACCGGTTGACCCTGGTGCACCGGATCGGCTGCCGGGGTCATGGAGGGAGCGCCATCGCCCAGGTGGCTGCGATGGCCATCGACGAACTCGAAGTCGTGGCGGAACATGCCGATCAGGTGTTCCTCCAGACCCATCATCAGCGGGTGCACCCAGCTGTCGAAGATCACATTCGCCCCCTCCCAGCCCATCTGGGGCGCATAGCGGGCGGGTACGTCCTGCACGTGCAGGGGGGTGCTGATCACGGCGCAGGGCACGCCCAGGCGCTTGGCGCTGTGGCGCTCCATCTGGGTGCCCAGCACCAGCTCCGGCGCCGCCTCGGCCATCGCCTTCTCCACCGCCAGATAGTCGTCGGTGATCAGGGCCTCAAGGCCCAGCTCCTGGGCGGCGGCCCGCACTGTGCGCGCCTGCTCGCGGCTGTAGCTGCCCAGGCCCACCACCTCAAAGCCGAGCTCCTGGCTGGCGATGCGGGCGGCGGCCACCGCATGGGTGGCATCGCCGAAGATGAACACCCGCTTGCCGGTCAGGTAAGTCGAGTCGACCGAGCGGGAATACCAGGGCAGCCTGGAGGCGGCAGCGACCGTGGCCGGCAGGCCTGGAGCCGAGCCGTTGGCTCCGGAGCCTGCGGCGTTGTCGATCCCCAGCAGCGTGGTGATCT
>CAIKWV010000102.1 GCA_903831165.1 uncultured cyanobacterium | reverse complement strand
GGGATTGCTTGAGCGGCTCAATGATCGGGATGCCGCCGCCCACCGCCGCCTCGATCAGCACATAGACGCCCTTCGCGGCGGCGGCGGCGGCGATCTCCTCGCCGTAGCGGGCGATCACCGCTTGGTTGGCGGTCACCACCGGCTTGCCGGCGGCGATGGCGCGCAGGATCAGGCTGCGGGCCGGCTCCAGGCCACCCATCACCTCGACCACGATCTCCACGGCCGGATCGTCGATCACCGCTTCGGGGCTGGTGCTCAGCAGTTCAGGGGCCAGCTGCAGCGGCCTGGGACGGCTGAGATCGCGCACGGCGACCCGCTTGAGTTCCAGCTGGGCCACCAGCGGATGGCGCCCCTCGGGGCTGGCCAGAATCGCCGCCACGCCGGCTCCCACCGTGCCCAGCCCCAACAAGCCGATGCCGATGGTCATGCGCCGCAACCCTGCAAACCCCGCATCCTAGAAATCCAACAGCCCCCGCAGCAGGGAAGGCGCCTTGGCGCATCGGCGGCCCGGGGTGGGCTCAGTCGGGGAGGGTCGCTGTGTCCAGCAGGCTGCGGGCCTGGGCCTGCATCATCTTGAAAATGTTGAGGAAGCCGTTGGCCCTTGAGGGCGTCAGGCTGCCCTGCAGGCCGGTGCCTGCGATGAAGGCCGGATCGATCGCCACCACCTCGGCCGGGGTCAGCCCCTCCAGCCCTTCGATCAACAGGGCCAGCAGCCCCTTGGTGATCGCCGCATCGGAATCCCCCTGCCAGTGCAGATGGCCATCGGCCAGCTCGCCCACCACATACACCTGGGAAACGCAGCCCCGCACCTTGTAGACCTCCTGCTGTAACGCCTCCGGCAGGGGTGCGAGTTTCTTGGCCAGCCAGAGCACGTACTCGTAGCGACGTTTGGGATCGCTGGTGCTGCCCAGACGCTCGACAATCCGATCGAGGGCGGCGCTGCCGGTGCTCACGGGGATGGGGGACTCGGGGGGACGGGGCGTTGGTTCAGGGACGCTGGCGGCGCATCAGCAGGCCGCCGGCGGCACCGAGCAGGCCCAACAGGCCGACGCCGCCCAGATGGCGCAGGGCCAACAAGGGACCGGTTTCGCTGTGGCTAAGGGCGGCGGCGGGCTGGGGTGCGCTGGGGGGCAGCTCCAGGTAGTCCTTGTGGCCAGGACCGGCCTCGATCTGAATCTCCCAGTCGGCGTGAGCCTGGGCCGGCAGACGGAAGGTGAGCTTGCCCGCGGCATCGGTGCGGCCCAGCGCAATCGGCTCGCCACCGGGCACCAGCAGGCGCACCTTGGCGTCGGCGGCGGGCAGGCCGCTGGAGTAGTGGGTTTCCAGGCCGGCAGAGAGGTTGCCCAGGCGCTGCAGGCTGGATTCCAGGCCATGGGCCAGAGCGCCGGTGGGCAGCAACAGCACGCCCATGGATCCCGCCAACAGGGGCAGCAGCAAACGCTTCATCGTGCGCTCTCGGTTCAGGAAGCTTTCCAGCGACTATCGCTGCTTTTGCCCGCCTGCACCATCCGGGCGATTGAGCTGACCATCATCGACAGGGCATCGGTGGCCTCACCGCGGGCCTGCAGCTCGGCGGCCAGGATGCGCTCGGAGGCGGTGCAGGGCCGGCCTTCGCTCTCGAGATGGCGCCGCTCAAGCCCGGCTGGGGTGTGGTTGAGACTCCGCAGGGCCTGGTTCTGCAGCGCGGTCAGGTCCAAAGGGGCGAGGTCGTTGCTGCAGGGGATCCTGGCAAATCGCGGCGGCGATGGTGAGGCGACGCCCGCACCGTTACAAGCCTTCAATGTTGCCCGTGTTGTCGTTGTGGTTGTCGTTGTTGGTGCCGCCGATTCGGTGCAGGCCGGTCTCAGCCAGCCAGCCGGCCAAAGGCACGTCCCAGGGATCGCGGGGCAGGGCCTCGACCACGCAGGTGGCGGGCAGCACCGCCAGGGCCGGCACCGCCCGCCAAGCCGGATCGGCGCGCAGCCGGTCGTACCAGCCGCCGCCATAACCCAGGCGGATCCCCTGGCGATCAATCGCCAGGGCGGGCACCAACAGCAGGCCTACAGCCTCGGGGCGCAGCTCCGCCGTAACGGGTGCCGGGATGGCGCAGGCATCGGCAGCCAGCGGATCACCGAGGCACCAGGGGCGGTAAATCAGCCGCGCCGCCGCCGGCGCCTCGCCCCACACCGCCGGCAACGCCAGGGGCAGATCCAGGGCCGCCAGGGGGCGCAGATCCACCTCCCCCGCCAGGGGCCAGTAGATCCCCAGCCGCAGGCCGGCCGGCAGCAGGGCCGGGATCTCCCGCTGGGCCACCGCCAGGATCCGGGCCTCGGCCTCGGCCAGGGCGGCCAGTCGCAGCGTGCGGAACTGCCGCCGCAGCCTGCTCTTTTCGGCAGCTGGGGTCGCCGGGCTGTTCATCGCCGGCTGGTCCATCGCAAGCAGGCCCATCGCTGAGCCTGCATCGCCGGCTGCCTCATCGCTGGAACCAGCCCGTCAGGGCCACCGCCAGGGCATCGGCGGCGTCCTCGGGGCGGGGGGGCTGGTCGAGGTTGAGTTCGCGCATCACCGCTTCCAGCACCGCCTCCTTGTCCGCATGGCGGTGGCCGGCGACGGCGAGCTTGATCTGCATCGGCGGGTCTTCGACCACCGGGATGCGGAAACGGGCCAGGGTCATGATCAGCACGCCGCGGGCCTGGACCACGGCGATCGTGTTGCTGGAGCGATAGAAGAAAAACTTCTCGACCGCCGCCAGATCGGGCTGCCAGCGGCGGATCAACTGGCGCAGATCCGAGGCGATCTCCACCATGCGATC
>CAIKWV010000101.1 GCA_903831165.1 uncultured cyanobacterium | reverse complement strand
CATCACTTCAAAGCGCAGGCCATCCCAGCTGAAGTGATCTCCCGCCCGCGGCACCCGGCCCAACACATGCAGGACAAAGCCGCCCAGGGTGTGAAAGCTGCCACTGGCTTCGTCCGGCAGGCTGGGGCGCTCCAGCAGATCCTTGAACTCACTGATATCCAGTGCCCCATCGAGAAGCCAGGAGCCATCTTCGCGGCGGATGATCTGGGGTTCATCGAGATCTTCCGCTGAAGGCAAATCGCCGACAATTGCCTCCATCAGGTCGGTGAGTGTGACCAGCCCCTCGATGCCTCCATATTCATCGGTGACCAGGGCAATGTGCACACCGGTCTGGCGGAATTGCTCAATCACATTCAGGGCCCGGGCAGATTCGGTGATGTAAAGCGGTGGTTGCAACAAAGCCTTCAGATCCACCGCACCGCCCTTGAGTTCAGAGGCCAGCAGGTTGCGTCCGCGCAGGATGCCGATGCAGTCGTCAAGGTTGCCATGGGCAACGGGTAGGCGGGAGTGATTGCTATCGGTGACCAGCTTGAGCTGCTGTTCCCTGGTGGTGTTGAGATCCAGCCAGCAGATGTCGGTGCGGGGCGTCATGATCGCCCGGATCGAGCGATCGCCGAGGCGAAAGACCCGCTGCACCATGTCGTGCTCGGCTTCTTCCAGCACGCCCGATTCGGCTCCCTGGCGGACCAGAGCCTTGATCTCCTCTTCGGTCAGATCCGGTTCCGATGAGCTGCTGATGCCCAGCAGGTTGAGCAACAGGTCGGTGGAGGCACCCAGGAGCCGCACCAGCGGGGCGGTCCAGCGGGCCAGCCCGCGCATCGGTCGGGCCACGGCGCAGGCCACGGCCTCAGGGTTGTTGAGGGCAATGCGCTTGGGCAGCAGTTCGCCGATCACCAGCGACAGGTAGGTGATCACACCGACCACCACGGCCACGCTGAGGCCTTCGCTCCAGGGGCGCAACAGCGGGATCGAGGCGATCAGCGGTTCCAGGCGTCGCGCCAGGGTGGCCCCGCCCACCGCGCCACTGAGGATGCCGATCAGGGTGATGCCGATCTGGACGGCGGAGAGAAAGTCGTTGGGGGCATTGGCGAGCCGCAGGGCAGCCCGGGCCTGGCCGTTACCCTGCTCGGCCAGCTGTTCCAGGCGGATTTTGCGGGCTGAAACCACCGCGATCTCCGAACCTGAGAAGATGCCGTTGGCAACGATCAGAACGAGGATCAGAGCAATTTCGACGAGGGCGGTGATCACTGGTCGGTGGAGGGCTCTGATTGGTAACTGCCGTGTTCAAGGTTAGCAGGGGCTGGCAGTGTTGAATCGGCCTGCGCTGACGGGGTGGCGATGCAAAATCCGGTTAAAGATGGCTGGATTAAGTGAAGTCAATTCTTGCTCTCCCTTCGGGAAAGTCTGTCCAACTCCCCGCAAGACCATCGGCGCTCATGTCAGGGGCATGTGTCGCCGGGGCTGATCGCTTCGGATCCGAGGGTTGTCCCAGGCCTTCCTTAGGAGTCTGCGGACAAAACCGTCTCGGCCATGGTTGCCCGCCCCTTGGCCCGCCCGCGACCCTCTGTTCATCGGTGTTGCACAGAGCTGACCGAACTTCAAACAGGCCTTCTGAGGAGTTTTTCGGCAGACTCTTTGGAGCGCTCTGGACCACGCCTCACGCCGAGATCGCCTTCCCGACAGGGACGCGGGTCTCAGGACCGCGTTGCTCTGGGGCCAAGGGTTTACTGCGCGTTTCACGGAGCGCCCCCAGTCCTGACGCGCCCCATCCCAGGTCCAGCTCTGATCCGGGCTGCCCCCGCTCAGGGGCGCCGCCGCTGCTGGCGCAGGACCTCCGAGGGACGCTGGCCGAAGCGTCGCAGGAAATCACGGCTGAAGGCGGCCTGGCTGAGATAACCGCAATCCTGGGCCAACTGACTCACCGTCAGTCCCGGCCTGGACTGGTCCAGGATCGTCATCGCTCGCTCGAGCCGTTGGCGGCGCAGCCATTGGGTGGGACCGCAGCCGTAGCGCTGCCGGAAGGTGTATTGCAGCGAGCGGCGGCTGTAGCAGCTGCGCTGTTCGATGTCGCTGAGGCTCAGGGGTTCCTGCAGATTCGCCAGTAGCCACTGCACCAGAGCGTCGTGGCTGTAGGGATCCTGTTGCCGTTCCTCCCGGCCCAGTTCCGGAGCGGTATCGCGTTCGCCGCTGTCGCCGTGCAGCAACTGCGGCAACAGCAGCATCACCAGCAGGCGGCGCACCAGATCGTCCAGCTGCAGCATCGGGTTGACACGGCCGTCCGCGTCGATCGCGGTATGGATCATCTGCAGGCTCTGTCTCAGCAGCTTCTGCACGCCGGCAAGGCGACGATCGGCCTGCTGATCGAGCACGGTGGTGCGTTGCAGTGCCCCTTCAATCGCCTCGCAGCCCCTCTCTGAGCCCGCCATGGCGGTTGCCACCGGTCGCAGGCTCTCCGGCGGGAAGGTGACGACCACCGCCGCGCAGAAGCTGGCGTGGATGCGCAGCCTGGATGGCTCCTGGCTGAGAAACAGGCTTTCCTGCTGAAAGCGATAGCTCTGCTGATCCACCTGGTAGTCGTTGATCGCCAGCTCCGGCGCGTAGGGCAGCACCAGGTGGGCATGCCGCTGCCGCTCAAGGGTGCCATCGAAACCGGAGCCGTAGGTGGACAGCAGGCTCAGATCCCCCAGCTGCAGGGCGGCGGACTTGTTGATGAAGGGTCGTTGTCGGTCCAGGGCATCCCAGGTGGCCACCCTCACCGGCAACACCTGATCGAGCACGCCGCCGAAGACCGCCGCGTCATTGGAGGTCATCGACAGCGGCGCCAGCCCCAGCAGCGGCATTCCGTCGGCCGTTGGCGCCGCTGGGGGCTCGGCCGTGGCATTTCGGCCGTGCGTTGCTGGGTGGCTCATGGCTTCGGTGTAGCAGCTGCCCGCTGTGTTGCCCACAAGGGCTACGGCTCCCACGGCTGTTGCCTCGCCAATGGCTGTTGCCACGCCAATGGCTGTTGGCTAGCCCCCAGCTCGTGCCTGGTGGGTTGCCTGGTTTCTGCCCTGTCGATCAGCGCCGCGGACCCGGCCCGCCCGTGTTCAGCGAGCCTCTAGAGCCAGTGGTGGGGATAGGGGGTTCGGGCGGGGCCGAGCTGGTTGAGGATCACGGCAATCAGCACCAGCAGCAGCGAACCGAGCAGCACGGGCATCAGCACAAAAACCGGCTTTGCGCTCAGCAGCACCCCCAGCAGGGCCACGGCGCCAGCCGGGGGATGGAGGCAACGCAACATCTGGCCGCTGGTGATCGCCAGGGCCACGGCCAGCCCCATCACCCAGGGTGCTGCACCGAACAGCAGCACACAGACGACACTGATCAGGGCGGCCAGGGTGTTGCCGAGCACCAGATTGCGGGGCTGGGCAAGGGGGCTTGCGGGGTGGCCGAACACCAGCACGCTGGAGGCCCCCAGGGGTGCGGCGATCAGGGGATAGTGGCTCCAGGCGCTCATCAGGCCCAGCAGGGTGATGGCGATCAGGGCGCCAAGCCAGGACCTGAGCACCTGGCCGCTCGCAAAGCTGGGCTGGTAATCGCGACCCCGCTGACGCTGCTGGGCCAGAAACCAGCGAAGGCGACCCAGCACGGCGGTCGTTTTGTATCAGTCGGAACAGTTTAGCCGTTCGTCACGATGCGCTGGAACATGTAGCCCATGCCCCGGGCGGTGATGATCAGCTCGGGATTTTCAGGGTCTTCCTCCAACTTGGCCCGGAGCCGGGAGACGTGCACGTCCACCACCCGAGTGTCCGCATGTCGTTCCGGCGTGTAGCCCCAGATCTTGGTGAGGATGTCGGCGCGGCTCAGCGGTTCCCCCGAGCGGCTCAGCAGCAGTTCCAGCAGGCCGAACTCCATCCCGGTCAGACGGATCCTGTCGTCGCCGCGGAACACCTGACGTTTGGCGGTGTTGATGCGCAGCCCGCCCACCTCAATCCCGTTGGCTGTGGCCGGTCTCGTGCCGCCGTTGGCGCTGCCAGGGCCATGGACGCGACGCAGCACACAGCGGATGCGGGCCTCCAGCTCCTTGGGGCTGAAGGGCTTCATCAGATAGTCGTCCGCCCCCAGCTCCAGGCCCAGGATCCGGTCCTTGACTTCCGAGAGGGCCGTCAACATCACGATCGGCACCTCGGAGATCTTGCGCAGCTCCTGGATGACGCCGTAGCCGTCCAGCTTGGGCATCATCACGTCAAGCACCACCAGATCGGGTTCGACGGTGGGGAAGCGCTCCAGAGCCTCTTCGCCATCGGAGGCGGTGGCCACGGTGTACCCCACCATCGACAGGCGCGTTTCAAGGATGCGGCGGATGCTCGCCTCATCGTCCACCACCAGGATGGTGCCCTTACTGCCGGTCGCCTCACGTCCGTCGCTGGCGGAATGGGGAACGGATGCGGTCATGGTGACTCGACTTCAGGATGGGTGAAAGACCTCAGCAGGCCTTCCACATCTGTGTGTCGATCCTCTCAGACAGGGAGCCCGTGGGCTGGGGCTCAATGTGGTACGGATCAGTTGGCTGCGACATCGTCAGCGGGATCAGGCTTGTCGCAGTCCTTGAGCGATGGATAGGTGGCGCGGGTGAAGGCCAAGATCTCCCGCCGCACCTTGATGCGGAAGCTGCTGGCCGTTTCGCCGTCCAGTACCGGATAGTCGCTGGCCGCGGCCGTCGCGTCGCCGCGCAGGGGCTTCCAGCTGGTGGCCTCCTGCAGTTTCAGGGCCTCCAGGGGAGCATTGAAGTCGTAGCTGAGCACCCGGCCGAGGGCTGCGGCTTCGGCGGCCAGTCGCTCCCGTTCCGGCTGGAACAATTTCGCTTTCAGCGTGTCGGGAAGCCCCAGCACCGGTTGGTAGTACTCGAGCGCCCGCAGTTCTTCCTCCAGCAGAATCGGCCAGGCGGCCTCTTCACCGGGCTGGAGCCCGATCGCCTCGGCGCTGGCCTGCATGGCGGCCAGATGGAAGCTCAACCAGCGATGGTGCGCCTTCTCCTGGATTGTCTTGCGGGCGGCCCCGCGCGCGGAGCTGGGCCGTTTGGGCAGGGCGGCCTCGGCCTTGCGCAGCAACTGACGCTCCTCCCGTTCGAGGTTGATGGCCCCCCAGCGCTGCCGGTACTCCCACAGTTCTTCGTAAACGCGCACTTCTTCCGCGCTCCAGCCCAGCTCGCGCAGCTCTGCCGAGCGACAGCCTTCTTCCTTCACCATCGGGAGTCCGGACACCGTTGGCTGGCACAGTAACCCTTGCCGCTGATTGATGGCCTGCATCAGCCCTGGTCTCAGCTGTATTCACCGGGGATGTCCCGCTTGGTGACCGTGACGCGATCAAAGGTCTGGCCCGAGGCCCGCAGCAGTTCGTCGCCGGAGAACTCAAAGCCCAGGCCGGCGGCGATCTGGGCCACATCGTCGGCGGTGGCGGCCGCCTCAATCGCCGATCGCAGCGCTGGCGTCTCCTGAACCCGGGCCAGAAAAGCCTTGAGTTGTTCGCGGGACATCCGCCTCCGATCGAGCGACGCCGTCCAGCATGACGCGGCTCGCTCAGGTGCCTGGCTGCTTCTGCCAGGTCTGCAGCTCCATCGGCTGGAGCCCTCAGCTCAGCAGGCCTTGGCGTCCCCCGCCAAGGGGTTTGCTGCCAGCGTCAGCCGGCCCTGGCAGCGGCAGCTTGGCAGCAGATCTGCGCAACAGGCTGTTGACTGGCCCCACCTGGCGCCGACCCAGGCAACGGGACGGGGTGGGGGACGGACGCTCCAGGGCCAGGGCCTGTGCTGCCGATGTCTTCGATTGTTCCGCTCAGCCTGGGGCCTGGGCTCAAGCGGTTCCGGTTGGGGATCTGGTATGGGTCTCCCGGCTGGCCCTCGCTGGGCGTTGCCCCTAGGTTGTGAGCCTGCTTCGGTCTGGCCCGAACGTGCTGCGTTTCATCGCCAACGTCATCTGGTTTCTGTGCGGCGGCGTGCTGATGGGCCTGGGTTGGTGGCTGGCCGGCCTGGTCGCGGCGATCACGATCATCGGCCTCCCCTGGGCCCGTGCCTGCTTTGTGATCGGTACCTTCTCCTTCTGGCCCTTCGGCTCCGAGGCGGTCAGCCGGGCCGAACTCAGCGGCAGGAGCGACCTGGGTACCGGTCCGCTCGGCTTTGTGGGCAACGTGATCTGGTTCCTGCTGGCCGGCTGGTGGCTGGCTGTCGGCCATGTGGCTTCGGCTCTGGCCTGTTTCATCACGATCATCGGCATTCCCTTCGGGCTGCAGCACCTCAAGCTGGCTGTGATCGCCCTGGCCCCGATCGGCATGGCCGTGGTGCCGGTCCGCCGCTGAACGCGTCTGCTGGAGATTTCGGCTGGTCGCGAGCCTGCGAGCGGCTCGAATCGCCGCCTGAGCCTGGGGTTCGGTCGACGTGCAACCCGTGCGTTCAGGGCCGACAGGATCCTTCAGACCGTGGCGCCAAAGAGTTGGCCTACCAGGGCCGTCAGCCCCATGGCCAGGGCTCCCCAGAAGAGCATGCGCAGGCTGCCGGTGCGGATCGGCGCGCCTCCGGCCCAGGCGGCCAGGCCACCCAGGGCCATCAAGGCCAGCAGGGCCACCAGCGTGGTGACGGCACTGATGGCCCCCGGTGGGCTCAACAGGATCGTCAGCAGCGGCAGCAGGGCTCCCACCGCAAAACTGGCGGCGGAGGCCAGGGCGGCCTGAATCGGTCGGGCTCGCAGGATCTCGCTCAGCCCCAATTCGTCGCGGGCGTGGGCGCCCAGGGCGTCATGGAGGGTCAGTTGTTCGGCCACCTGGCGCGCCAGCGCCGGCTCCAGGCCCCGCTGCCGGTAGATCTCGGTCAGTTCCGCCAGTTCGCCCCCCGGGTCCAGGGCCAGTTCCTGGCGCTCCCGGGCCAGATCCGCCGCTTCGGTGTCCGCCTGCGATTGCACGGACACATACTCGCCGGCGGCCATCGACATCGCTCCGGCCACGATCGCGGCCAGGGCGGAGACCAGCAGGGTCGGGCGATCGGCACCGGAGGCGGCGATGCCCACCACCAGGCTCGAGACCGAGATGGTGCCGTCGTTGGCCCCGAGCACCACGGCCCTCAGCCAGCCCACCCGATGGCTGTTGTGGCGTTCGTGATGGTGGTGCGGGGAGGGCATGGCAGGGGTGTCAGGGTTTCAGGGCCCTCAGCTTGTCCACCAGCCGCAGTCGGTGCTCCTCCAGGGTGTCGATCGCGAACAGGATCCACATCAGTTCGAGCTGGATCGCTGCGGGCTGGGTCTGGTTTTGGTACGAGGCCATTTCATGGCGGTGGATCTGGCCCGCCTCGAGCTTGGCCAGGAGCTCAGCAAGCACAGGATCCATCGCCGCCCCAGCTCCCGCGGAAGTCCTGGTCAGAGTATGGGGTGGTTCGGGCTGGCGCGAGAATCGCCGTTCCGTCGCCCTGACACCGGCGTGCAGGGTTCCCGCGTCGATCCGTCCAGCCAGGCCAGTCCCCAGCGCTCCCTGTTGTTGGCGGGCGGGGGCCACAGCCATGCCTTGGTGCTGCGCCTCTGGGCCATGGAGCCGGCCCGGCGTCCCGCCGGCACGTTGATCACCCTGGTCAACCGCGCCAGCACGGCCCTCTATTCCGGCATGGTGCCCGCACTGGTGGCGGGCCTGCGCCGGAAGAGCGAGTGCGCGATCGATCTGCGTCGCCTCTGCGACCGGGCTGGTGTCAGCTTCATCCAGGCGGAGATCACCGGCCTGGACCTGGACCGGCGGCAGTTGGCGCTGGCGGGGCGCCCACCCTTGCGATTTGACAGCCTCAGCCTCGATGTGGGCGCGATCAGCGGCGAGGCTGAAGATCGGCTCCCCGAGCTGGCGGTCAAGCCGCTGGAGCCTTTCCTGGCCTGGAGTGCGGCCTTGGAGCCCGGGGCGAGCGTGCGCATCCGCGGCGGTGGCGCCGCCGCGGTGGAACTGGCCCTGGCCCTGCGCTGTCGGGGTGTGGCGGCCCGTCTGCTGTTGCGCGGGGATCAACTCCACTTCGCGTCGGCGGCGGCCCGGCGGACCTTGGCGCGCCTGCTGGCTGAGGCGTCGATTCCGATCGAGCGCCAGGGAGCTGATCAGGCCGCGGCGGATCTGGCCTGTACCGGCAGCCGGGCTTCGGCCTGGCTGGCTGCCGCCGGCCTGCCGGTGGAGCCCGGTAGCGGCCGGGTGCTCACGGAGCCGACCCTGGCCGTGATCGGCCATCCCCGGGTGTTTGCCTCAGGGGATTGTGGCTTGATCGCCACCGCTCCCCGACCGGCTTCGGGGGTCTGGGCCGTGCGGGCGGCGCCGGTGCTGGCGAGCAATCTGCAGCGTCAGCTGGAGCAGCCCGGCGCGTCGCTGCAGTCCTGGAGGCCCCAGGCCTGGGGCCTGCAACTGCTGGGTGTGGGAGGGGCGCCCGGAGCCAGCGGGGAGCCAGGGGCGCAACGGGCTCTGGCCCTGTGGGGACCGTTCGTTCTGGGTCCGTACCGCTGGCTGTGGTGGATAAAGGACGGCATCGATCGCCGCTTCATGGCCGGTTTTCACGGTCGGGGTGCCGGGGCCGCTGCCCCCGGAGCCGATCCCAGCGCGGCGGCCATGGCCTGCCGGGGCTGTGGCGCCAAGCTGGCCGCTTCGCCCCTGGTCTCGGCCCTGGCCCGGCTTGATCCCGGTGGTCAGGCGCCAGCGGCCGAGGATGCCGCCGTGCTGGCCCGGGCCGAAGGCGGCGAGCTGCTGCTGCAGAGCCTCGATGGCTTTCCGGCCCTGGTCGAGGATCCCTGGCTCAATGCCCGCCTCACCACGCTCCACGCCTGCAGCGATCTCTGGGCCTGTGGGGCTTCGCTGGACTCGGTGCAGGCCCTGGTGACCGTGCCCCAGGCCGCCCCATCCCTGCAGGAAGAGCTGCTGCTGCAGACCCTGGCGGGGGTGCGTTCGGTGTTGGACCCCCTGGGTGCGGCCCTGATCGGCGGCCATACCCTTGAGGGCCGCGATGGGGCGGGACTGGCCCTGGCGCTTACGGTCAACGGCCGTGTGTGCGCGAAGCGGTTCTGGCCCAAGGGGCCGTTGCACCCCGGCGAGGTGCTGCTGCTGAGCCGGCCCCTGGGCACCGGGGTGCTGTTTGCTGCGGCGATGGCGGGGGCCGCTGAGCCCGAGTGGCTCGATGGGGCCCTGGTGGTGATGCAGCAAAGCCAGGCCGCTCTGGTGCCGCTGCTCGCCGCCCATGGGGTGCGGGTCTGCACCGATGTGACCGGCTTCGGCCTGCTGGGCCATCTGGGCGAAATGCTGGTCGCGGACCCGGAGCTGAGGGTGGAGATCGACGCTGAGGCGATCCCGGCCCTGCCGGGCGCCCTGTCCTTGCTTGAGCGCGGCTACGCCAGCAGCCTGGCCCCGGCCAATGCCAGCGCCCTGGCGCTGCTGGAGGGCCCGGTGCGCCTCACCGGTGGCGCGGCGCCTCGCACAGCCCTGTTGCTCGATCCCCAGACCTGCGGCCCCCTGCTGGCGGCCTTGCCGGCGGAGCGGGCCTCGGCGGCCCTGGCGGCTGTGCAGGCTGCCGGTTTCACGGAGGCGGCGCTGATCGGCAGGGTGCTGGCGGCCGGGGTGGCCTAGTCCGGTGTCATCAGGCCCCGCTCCAGCAGGTCCTGGGCCGCCGCCGCCGGGCTGAGCTGGCCCAGGTCAACGCTGGAGACCCGGTGTTGGCCCAGTTCGTGGTCGTAGCAGCGGTCGTAATAGTCGAGCATCTGCAGGCAGGCGCTGGCCCAGTCAGCCCGTTCGATCGCCTCCAGGGCGGCGGCCGTGCGCTGGGGGCCGAGCCGTTTGGCGATGCGGCGGGTGGCGTCGGCCAGGGCCTGCGGCTCCTGGCTGCCATAGATGGTCACCAGGTGGGCCACCCGCGCCTCGATCGGCCGTTGCACCTCCAGTACCGGTGCGGCCTGCATCTGGCGCCAGAGGCCGGCGGGGATGCGGCAGCGCCCCACCTGGGAGCTCTCCGCCTCCAGCCAGATCGCCGGGGCGTCCTCCAGGCGCGAGAGGGCGGCGGCCAACCGGTTTTCGTAGTGCTCGCTGCTGGGCTGGGGCGGCAGTCCCAGGCCCCCGAAGCTGCTGCCCCGGTGGTGGGCCAGCCCCTCCAGGTCCACCATCGCCACGCCCCGCTCCGCCAGGGCCAGCAGCAGTTCCGTCTTGCCGCAGCCGGTGCGTCCCCCCAGCAATCGCAGGGGCCAGGGCCGCTCGAACCGCTCCAGCACCCAGCGGCGATAGGCCTTGTAGCCCCCGTCCAGCAGCACCACCGGCAGGTCCAGCTGGCGGGCCAGCCAGGCCACCGAAGCTGAGCGCATGCCACCGCGCCAGCAGTGCAGGCGCAGGGGCGCGCCGGTGCCCTGGCCTGCCGGCCCAATGGCGCCGGTCGGGACTGGTGGGCTGGCTGGGAGGCCCGGTGGATTGGCTTGCTCCGGAGCCGGGAGCTGGGCTGCAGCCTGGGTCAGTGCCGCGCCCAGGTCCCCCATCCGGGGCCCCACCAAGGCAAGCCCCTGCAGCACAGCCGCCTGGCGACCCTTCTGTTTGTAGAGGGGTGCCGATTTCCGCCCGCTCCGCGTCCGAGAACAGGGGCAGATTGACGGCCCCGGGGATGTGGGCCTGGGCAAATTCCGCCGGGGTGCGCACATCAAGGATCGGCCCGCTGCCGGCCAGGAACGCCGTGATCGGCAGCGAGGGAATCAGGGCGCCAGGCGCGGGCAGGGCTCCACCCCCCAGGGCGTCTTCAGGATCGGGCTGCAAAAGGGCGCAGCGGCAAGGTGGCGCAACTCTGATCCATCGGCAGAGGCCCCGCGCCTCGCGGACAAGCGGGGAAGCCAGCCCCTGGCTGATCTGGGCCAGGCGTCTGCGGCGCGCTGATCAGGGGGATCGGTGCGCACCATGCTCCCGGGGGGAACGGGGTGGCCGGGAGAGGGGGCCTGGGATTCGGCTCGGTCCACCCCTGAGGTCCCGGCGAGCCTGGTGTCCAGGGAGGGGGGCAGGATGGCGCGGGACGCGGAGCCCGCCAGGCGCTTCCTGTGCCCTGGTTCCCCTTGCCCTGAGAGCACCGTCACGGATGCACTTCACCATTGACCTGGCCACGCAGGCCGCAGTTGCCTGCTACGACATCACGGCCGAGCTCAACGCTCAACTGGCGGCCAGCGGTCTGCAGGAAGGGGTGCTGGTGGCCGTGGCCCAGCACACCACCACGGCCCTGGTGATCAACGAGGCCGAAGAACGGTTGCTGGCCGATGTCGCCGCCTTTTTCACCTCCCTGGTGCCGGCCGGCCATCCCTGGCAGCACAACGATCTGCATCTGCGGGATGTGCCTCCTGAAGAGCCGCGCAATGCCCATTCCCACCTGATCGCCCTGATGCTCGGCAGCCAGGTGTGTGTGCCGATCGTGGCCGGCCGTCTCGGCCTGGGGCGTTATCAGTCCGTGATGTTGGTGGAGCTGGATGGGCCGCGGCAGCGCCAGGTGCTGGTGCAGCTGCTCGGCAGTGCCGCTCCATCGCTCGCCGAGGTCGCCGCGATCGGCTGAGCAACCGCTCGTCAGCGGCGGCTGTCCCGGGGTCGCGGCAACACCTTGTCGCGGAGAGCCCTTGTCGTAGGGAGACCGTTCCAGACAACGGCTCGCTGCGAGCAGGCCGATGGTCCGGTTCTCGGCCGGGGTCGCCCCAATGGGAACATGTTGAAGAATGCTTAACCCAGCCGATCCGCCTGTTGCCATGACGATCCGCTTGAAAACGATGGCCGTGCTGGCGGGGCTGAGCCTGCTGCTCACGCCGCTGCTGGCGCCGACCCGTAATCCGGTGGTCGCCAGGGCCGCAGCGGCCGAGTCGCCCACGACCGCCAAGGTGCTGCGCATCGGCGCCATCCCGGATCAGAAACCCGAGAAGCTCAATCGCCTGTATCCCCTGGTGGCCGCGGAGCTCAGCCGCCAGCTCGGGGTGACGGTGAAGTACGTGCCGGTGGTGGACTACACCGCCGCCGTCAGCGCTTTCCGCACCGGCGACCTTGATCTGGTCTGGTTCGGCGGGCTCACGGGCGTCCAGGCGCGGCTGCAGAAGCCCGGCTCCAGGGTGCTGGCTCAGCGCGACATCGATGTGGCCTTCCACAGCATCTTCATTGCCAACACCGGCAGCGGCATCAGGCCCTTCAGCCAGCAGAAGGATCTGGCCCAGCTCAAGGGCAAGCGGTTCAGCTTCGGCTCGGAAAGCTCCACCTCCGGCCGCTTGATGCCCCAGTATTTCCTGGCCCAAGCCGGGGTGAAGCTCTCCGATTTCGCCGGTGGTGCCCCCGGTTTCAGTGGCAGCCACGATGCCACCATCGCCCTGGTGCAGAGCGGCGCCTACGACGCCGGCGTGGTCAATGAGCAGGTCTGGCGGACGAGCCTGCACGATGGCAAGGCCAATCGCGCCAAGGTGGTGGCGATCTGGAAGAGCCCCGGCTATCAGGACTATCACTGGATCGCCCAGGGAGATCTCGATCAGCGCTTTGGCAAGGGCTTCACGCTCAAGCTGCAGAACGCGATCCTGAGCTGGCGGCCCAGCGATCCGCAGCAGAAGCAGATTCTCGGTCTGTTCGGCGCCCAGCAGTTCACCGCTGCCGATGCCGCCGCCTACGCCAAGATTGAACACGTGGGTCGCCAGATCGGCAAGATCCGCTGATCCCTCTCCCCAGGCCTGCTCCTCCGTGACCTTCAACGGCTCGATCGACGATCTCCAGCAGCTGGTCGCTTCGCTGGGCATTCCCTGCCGCTGGCAATCCAGGGGGGCCTTCCAGATGGCCGTCTTTGAGGACGGTGTCAGCAACCTCAAGCTCAACTGGTGGCCTGCTGGGGGCAAGTTGGAGCTGGTGGGAGATCCGGCCCAGCGGGGTGACCTGCTGCTGCGCCTGAAAGCCCTGCTGGAACAGCACCCCGATGGCGAGGCCTGAGCCGGTTGTTGAGGCTCCCTTGCTTGAGCTTCGGCGCATCAGCGTCGTCGGTCGCGATCGGCCGCGGCTGGATCAGCTCGATCTGCAGATTGTCCCGGGCGAGCGGGTGGCCCTGCTGGGTTCCAGCGGTGCCGGCAAAAGCACCCTGCTGGCGGTGGCCAACGGCTCCCTGCGGCCCGATGCCGGTCAGCTGTTGTGGCAGGGGCAGCCACCGGCGAGTTCCGGCCGCCAGCGCCGGCGTCAGTTGGCCCGCATCGGCACCCTCTGGCAGGACCTGCGCCTGATCGAGGAACTCAGCGTGCAGCAGAACCTCAATGCGGCGCGCCTGGCCCACTGGGGCTGGCCCAAGGCCCTGCTCAACCTGCTGCTGCCCTTGGAAACCGAGGCCTGTGCGGCGGCCCTGCGGGAGCTGGAGCTGGATCCGGCCCTGCTGCCGCAACCGGTTTCGGCCCTCTCCGGCGGTCAGCGCCAGCGGCTGGCCATCGCCCGGCTATTGCGGCAGCAGCCCAGTCTGCTGCTGGCCGATGAACCGCTGGCCAGCCTCGATCCGCGCCTGGCCTCCCAGCTGCTGGCCCTGTTGCTGCGCCAGGCCCAGGCCCCCCGGGCGCTGCTGCTCAGCCTGCATCGCCCCGATCTGCTGGAGGGATTTGATCGGGTCATCGGCCTGCGCCAGGGCCGGCTGCTGTTCGACTGCGCGGCCGCTGCGGTGGACGGGGCCCGGCTGCGCGCGCTCTATGGCAGCGAAGCGGAGCACCCATGAGGCCGGCGCCACCCCTGCTGGTGCTGCTGCCGGCCCTGATGTTGGTGCCGCTGCTGCTGGCCCTGCCGGGGCTGCTGCACGGCGGCGGCTGGGAGCTGATCGTTGAGTTCGCGGCGGCGGCCCTGACTCCGTCGTTGGATCCGCTCGTGTTGCGGTCGCTGCTGTCCGGTCTGGCGGTGACCGTGGCGATGGCCTTGCTCGGTTGGGGGACGAGCCTGTTCGCCGGTCTGCTCCTGGGGCTGGCCAGCTCCCGCACCCTGTGGCGCACGCTGCTGGGTCACGAGTTCCCGGCCCAGCTGATCCGCCGCCTGCTGGCCTTGCCCCGCGCGATCCATGAGCTGCTCTGGGGCCTGTTGCTCCTGCAGGTTCTGGGATTGCAGCCGGCGGTGGCGGTGCTGGCGATCGCCATCCCCTACGGCGCCCTGGTGGCCCGGGTGGTGAGTGATCTGCTCGATGCCTTGCCGACCGCCAACCTCGAGGCCCTGCGCGCCGGTGGGGCCCCCGCCCCGGCCGCGCTGTTGACGGCCCTGGGCCCGCCGCTGTTGCCCGGGGTGCTCAGTTACGGCGGTTATCGGCTCGAATGTGCCCTGCGCAGCGCCACCTTGCTGGGGGTGTTCGGCCTCGGTGGGCTCGGAACCGAACTGAAATTGACCCTGCAGTCCCTGGAGTTTCACGAACTCTGGAGCGGACTGTGGCTGCTGGCGGTGATGGTGCTGCTGGAGAGCGTTGTGGGGCTGTTGCGACGGCGCTGGGCGATGCCCCGTCGCTTGGCGCTCCATCAGCCCGGTGTGGGCCGACGGGGGCGGGAGATGGTGCTGGCGCTGGCGGCGCTGTTGCCGCTGATGGCTCTGGTAGGCCAGGCCTCCGGGGTGGACCTACAGGCACTGACCCGTTGGCAGCCCTTGCCGGGTCTGGGATCCGACCATTGGCAGGAGGTGCTGGACCTGCCCTGGCTGCAGTTGGTCGGCGGCACCCTGCTGCTCACGGCCTTGGCGGCTGGCCTGGCCGTGGGCCTGGCCCCGTTGCAGCTGCTGCTTACGGCGCCCTGGCCCTGGGCCCGTCGGCTGGTGGGTTTCAGCTGGATGCTGGCCCGACTCTGGCCGCCACCGCTGACCTTGCTGCTGCTGTTGTTCGTGTTCAGGCCCAGCCTGTTCACCGCCGCCCTGGCCCTGGGACTGCACAACCTCGGCATCCTGGGCCGTCTGCTGCGGGAGGGGCTGCAGGATCAGGACCCCTCGGCGCAGCAGGCGCTGCTGGCGGCGGGCAGTGGTCCCCGCCTGGCCCTGTTGTATGGGGGGATGTCGGGTGTCGCCCGGTCCTATCTGGCTTATGGGGCTTATCGCAGCGATGTGATGTTGCGGGAGACCGTCGTCGTGGGGCTGGCCGGGGCGGTGGGCCTGGGCAGTCAGATGCTGGAGAGTCTGAGCAGCTTTGCCTGGGACCAGCTGGCGGCGCTGGTGCTGGTCTATGCGCTGCTGACCCTGGCCGGGGAAGACCTCAGTGATCGCCTGCGTCGCCGCCTGCTGGCCACGGCCTGAGGGGCGCTCAGGCCGACTTGGGAGCGGTGCGGTTGAGGTACTCCTCGATGTAGCGATGGGTCTTGATCGAGGAATCGACGAACCGCAGGCCGGCTTTGCAGCTCATCGTCAGGGGCTTCACCCAGCGCACCGTGGCCGGAAAGGACACCTTGAGCTGGATGTCGTCGTTCCAGACCTCGATCCGCACCAGATCAGCGGGCTTGAGCGGCAGGCTGCCGCTGCGCACGACACAACAGCCACCTTTGCTGATGTCATTGAGGGTGACGAAGATGCTCTGCTTGTCGGGCAGGGTCATGCGGGCCGGCGTGCCGGAGGGCATGCGGCTGCGGTCGCTGCTGCGAGGGAATATGGTCTCGACGTCCGGTGCGGGCTCGGGGTTCTGCTCGCCTGCTGGCTCACTCGGGGAACCTGACGCAGCGCTGATTGGATCGATCGGGACCAAGGTGGACTCGTTTATTGCTTTTCAACCATTATTGCATGATTCTGACTGCATCGCCGCCCCCGCTCTGGGTGGCGATGGTGTGATGGCCGCTGGCGCCTGCGAAAGGCGCCTGGTCGCCTGGTCCAAGGCCTGCACCGCACTTCGTCGGCACGGGGCCCCGCCCAGCGGAGCCCCGTTGGCCTGCGGACGGTCTGGTGGGATTGTCCGGCTGCGGCTCAGCCCTGCTCTCTGAGAATTTCGGTGCAGGTGGTGATGCATTCACCATCGTCAAGAGAACAGGTGGTGATGCATTCAAAATAGGCTTCAACTGCATCGAATGTTTGATGCTTTTCCTGCCCGAACAGGGTGTTGGTGGCCAGGGGTGATTGGGTATCCATACTCAGGGCCTGGCCCAGGGAGTTCGCCGACCAGCTGTTCATGGGCTTGCTTCGTGGTGATCTCCTGACCGTACGATCAATTGCTGTTTTCGATCACAGATTGAGCATGAATGCTCCTGGTTTTGTGTTGAACCATGAAGTGCCCCCCGCCGTGACTGGGCTCCCTGGGTTGGTCGGAGTTCCTGTGTGGCGTGTCCTGCCGCTCGCGGCGGCCGGGGTCGCGGCTGGGGATCGGTGAGCGTTGCTGTCTCCAGGGCGTCCTGCGGGCAGCTTTGGGGTGATGACCTCGGAAATCCCCCCGTGGCCAGGCCCCCAAAGAGCGGTCACGCGGATGGATGGCCCCGGCTTGGGGAAAGGGCGCTCGGCGTGCAGAACTGTGCCGTTGCCGTTCGGTTTGCAGCCGGCGCCCAGGCCGGAGCGTTGGACCTCGGCTCGCCCACCGACAAGCCTCCCAGCCCGTTGTCCCGCCGCGCGAAGGCGCCGAGGTCTGTTGTCTGTTTTTCAGCCGTGTTGCGAGATGCCACCGGTTGGATCGGGGATTCGGGAGGTGACAGCCTGGGGTTTGAGCATGGGAACCCTGCGTGATGGCGAGCTCGATGAAAGCGCTGCTGCCGCTGTTGGTGCTGGTTCTGGTGAGCCTGGCCGTGGCGATGGTGACGGCGGCCCTCGCCGGATGGGCGTTCGCCTTTGTCCTGTTCCTGACCTTGGTGCTGGCAGGAGGGGTGGTCATGGCCATCAACCGCACCTGAGGCCGGTCAGCCCCTGGCTTTAGGATAATGAGCATCATTCGCAATAAGCAGCCCTGGCCCACCGCGTCGCCTCCCCTCCCCGTTGCCTGCGTCTGGTTGATCTGAGCGCCGGCGAATCCGCCGTGGTCTCGGCGCTGGAGGTGGCCCCCGGGCTGCGGCATCGCCTGGAGGCCCTCGGCATCAAGCCTGGCCAGCAGGTCAGGGTGCTGCGGCGTGGCTGGTGGTCAGGCCCGATCCATCTGCGTGTCGGCATGACCGAGTTGATGCTGCGCCGGGTTGACGCCGCCCACGTGGTGGTGCTCGAAGGCGATGGCAGCCGCGTGCACCCATGACCCATTGCCTTGATTCTGCGGGTCTGGTCCAGGTGCCAGGCCAGGCCACGGTGGCTGTGGTGGGGATGCCCAACACGGGCAAGTCCACCTTGTTCACCCAACTCACCTCGGCCCATGCCCATATCGGCAACTGGCCCGGGCTGACCGTGGATCTGATGCAGGCGGAGCTGACGCTGGAGGGACGCAGCGTCCAGTTGGTGGATCTGCCGGGCATCTACGACCTGCGCGGCCATTCGGAAGATGAGGCCGTTGTGCGCCGCTTCCTTGAGTCCACCCCGGTGGATCTGGTGGTGATCATCCTCAATGCCTCCCAGATCGATCGTCAGCTCAGGCTGGCTCTGCAGGTGCAACAGCTGGGGCTGCCGGCCCTGGTGTTGTTGAACATGGCGGACGAGGCCAGGCGGTTCGGGGTCGGCATCGATCTGGAGGCGCTCTCGGGTCGCCTGAAGCTGCCGGTCTTGTTGATCAGCGCCAAGTACCGCCAGGGTCTGGGTCAGGCCCGCCATGCCATCACCAAGGCGCTGCTGGCCGCGGCTTCCGGCCCGGCCACCAGCGTGCAGGATCTGGAGGCCAACCTGGCGGCCGCCGATGCTGATCTGGACGCGGCCATGGCCTCCATCCTCCAGGCCGCGGTGACCTTCCCGGCCCAGTGGCGGGATGCCCTGACCCGCCGGCTGGATCGTTGGCTGCTGCATCCGCTGCTGGGCCTGCCGATTTTCTTTGTGGTGATGGCCCTGATGTTTCAGGCCATCTATGCCCTGGGGGTGCCATTGCAGGAGGCTCTTGGCGCCCTGATCGACGGCTTCAGCCTGCATGTGCTCACGCCGGCACTGGCCAGCTGGCCCCCGTTTCTGAGGGCATTCGTCGTCGATGGGCTGGTGCTGGGCATCGGCACGGTCAGCGCCTTCCTGCCGGTGATCTTCCTGTTCTTCCTGGCCATGGGCGTGGTCGAGGACAGCGGTTATCTCTCCCGGGCGGCGTTTCTGATGGATGCCTTCATGGAGCGCCTGGGGCTTGATGGCCGCAGCTTCGTGCTGTCGTTGATGGGTTTCGGTTGCAATGTGCCGGCGATTCTCGGCACCCGCGTGATGCGATCCAGCGGCTTGCGGCTGCTGTCGATGCTGATCATTCCCTTCTCTCTGTGTTCGGCGCGCCTGAATGTCTTTTTGTTCATGGCGTCGGTGTTCTTCACGCCGCGCCAGGGTGCTCTGGTCATCTTCGGGCTTTATTTGCTCAGTTTTGCTGCCGCCATCTTCACGGCGCTGCTGTTCAAGGGACGCTTTGCCAGTGAGGAGGCCCTGGTGCTGGAGTTGCCCCCCTACCGCCTGCCCACGGTCCCCCAGGTCCTGCGTCGTGCCTGGGCGGAGGTGCGCCATTTCTGGTTCTGGGCCCGCCGTTTCATCGTGTTCGGTGTGGTGAGCATCTGGTTGCTCAACAACCTGCCCTTCGGGGTCGCACCCGCTTCGGCCCAGTCGCTCTCCGGTCAGCTGGGCGAATTGCTGCAGCCGCTGCTGGCGCCGATCGGCATCAATCCCAGGCTCACGGTGGCCCTGGTCTTCGGCTTCATCGCCAAGGAGATCGTGCTTGGAGGACTGGCGGTGATCTATGGACAGACCGCCAGCAGCGGTGGCCTGGGTCATGCCCTGGCCAGTGAGGTGAGCTGGGTTCAGGCGGTGAGCTTCATGCTGTTCACCCTGCTTTACACCCCCTGTCTCTCCACGGTTGCGGTGATTCGCACCGAGTCCAAACGGCTTGGTTTCACGGTGTTCTCCGTGCTCTGGTCGTTGATTTTGGCCTGGTTGGTGAGTTTCTGTTTCTATCAGGCGGCCTGGCTGTTTGGCTGGCGCTGAGGGCATCCCCCCAGGGTCTTGGCCTGAGAACCTGACGGGGCTCGCCTGACAGCCACCCCCGTCAGCGCTAAACCAGGGATGCGTGATCGTTGATTCCATGCGCCCGACGTCCTTCCTGCCTGTGCTGGCCTGTGCGGCCCTGCTCTGGCCTGCTCTGCTGCCCCTGGCTCCCGCTGCGGCCAAGGTGGTGGCCCAGGGCAAGCCCAGTCCTGGGGGCTTCTACTGGCAGAAGAATGAGAAGGCCGATGGCAGCACTCAATACCTGTGTCGCTCCAACAAGAACCCAGGGATTCAGAAGAATGCTCAATGTGATGGAGCCAAGGCTGTCAAGCCCCGCTGAACGTATTGCGGCACTGGATCGACCAACCGTTCTGGATGCGAAATCTTGGGCTTTTGGTCATGGACCCTGGCCAAGGGCGGACTTTGGGCCGCGAACCCTTGGATGCATGGCCTTGATTCGTTCATGGGGTGACCAGGGTTGATGGGCGAGACGCAACGATTGCTTGCTTCGTGGCGCTCGTCGCTCCCGTAGGCCCATGGATGGATTGATCACTCATTCAGGCGTGGAAGGACCGGAAACCCCGAAGATCCGGCCCTTGCTCATTGTCGGCCTGGCCCAAGGGTTTCTCTACGCCCCGGCCATGCCGGAGCCCTATTTGCGTTGCCGCCTGCCCAGCTGGTCAACTCCAGCCGGCCAGGATGGATCCAGATTCAGCTGAACTGGTGCCAGCATCGGCGGCGTCTGGCCCCGCAGGAGCGGCGATGGCATCCCCATGGCATTGACCCCCGGCATCACCAGCCACCAGCTGCCGGTTTCAGGGCCAGGCTGTCTGTTCCCGGGCCTGGGAACCGAGGCGTCGGCGCCGGTCGTTGGCGCACTCAGGTTGCCGATCGCCTGCAGCACAGCGGCCAGGGTGCCTGGCTCAGGCTGGTGGACACAGCCCTCGGGTCGTAGGCGCCTGTTGGGGTTGAGCGGTCCCATCAGCGCCGGTCTGATCGCGGCGTCGATCCTCTGCCCTGCCAAGGCGGCTGCCGAACCTGCCGGAAGCGCGCCTCCCCAGATGTTGTCACCGCTACCGCAGCCAGGTCAGTCTCCTGCGGCGCCCCCCCGAAAGCCGGTGTCTTCGACTGTGGCCGTCAAGTCGTTGCCCGCCAATTCACTGTCTGCCAAGCCACCCTCTGCCAAGGCAGTGCCCGTCCAGCCGGTGCCCACCAAGCCCGTGGCACCGCCCACAGCTGAACTCCGAACAGCTGCTCGGCCAGAAAAAGCGCTTCCAACAGCCCCAGCCGCGTCCGCGTTTCCTGCGGCAGCCGCGGCGGTCAGCCCCACGCCCGAACCCCAGTCACCCCTGGCCCCGGCCCAGTCCTGGCCGACGCTGAATGAGCTGTTGCATGTGCCCCCTTGGCTGAACCTGGGGCTGAGTGTGCAAGGCGATGGTTTCATCAATCCCGCCGGCGGACTGGTGCAGGCCCGCAACTGGATTCAGCAGAGCACGTTGGATTTCAGTGCCAGCAGCGGTTTCGGCAAGGACCAGAGCCGTTGGCGCGAACTTGATCACTGGCGGCTGAATGGGTCCCGTCAGAGTGGCTTGTCATACTCCGTGCAAGTACTTAAAAGCTGTAAGAGTGGTCAGTGCATAGCCGGATCAAACGGCGTCGTGTCTCTGAGCGTGACCCCT
>CAIKWV010000100.1 GCA_903831165.1 uncultured cyanobacterium | reverse complement strand
GCAGCTCACCAAGAGCATGCGCTCCAAGGAAGGCGCCAGCGACTACCGCTACTTCCCCGATCCCGATCTGGGGCCGATCGAGGTGAGCGAGTCCCAGCGCGAGGCCTGGCGGGCGCAGTTGCCGGAGTTGCCGGCGGCCAAGCGCCATCGCTACGTCGAGCAGTTCGGCCTCTCCATCTATGACGCCCGCGTGCTCACCGACGAGCGCCCGATGGCCGAGTATTTCGAGGCCGCCGTGGCCGCTGGCGGGGATGCCAAGGCCGTGGCCAACTGGATCACCGGCGACATCGCCGCCCATGTCAATGCCAACCGCCTGGCCTACGGCGAGCTGCCCTTGCGGCCGGCCCAGCTGGCCGAGCTGGTGGGCCTGATCGAGGACGGCACCATCAGTGGCAAGATCGCCAAGGAGATTCTGCCGGAGCTGTTGCAGCAGGGCGGTTCGGCCCGCGCCATCGTCGACGCCAAGGGGCTGGGCATGATCAGTGATCCGGCGGCGATCACGGCGATCGTCGAGGAGCTGCTGGCGGCCCACCCCGAGGAAGTGGCGGCCTTCCGGGGCGGCAAGAACAAGCTGCAGGGCTTCTTCGTCGGGCAGCTGATGAAGCGCACCGGCGGCCGCGCCGACCCCAAGCTGGCCAATCAGATCCTGATTCAGCAGCTCAACGGTTAAGGGACGCTCAGGCCAAGCCAAGGACACGGATCCATGGGCCCTTGCGACGGACGTCCCTGGTTGGACGGCTGATGTTTTTGGGCGAGTTTCCAGGTTGTCCCGCTTGCCTGTTCCCCTCCCGAACAACGCGGCCTGGTTTTGCAGCGGCTCCCTGGGGAGCCGGCGCCGCTTTGGTGAGCTGAGCAGCAAGGTTGATCGGCACCTGGGGGAACTCCAGCAGCGCAGGCTGTCCCGATTCGCTAACAGCAATAGGTGGATGGGCATCGTTTCAAGTGTTAAATAAAACCAGTATTAGTGCTTATTAGCGCCAGAGGGCTAAGATTCAAGCGCACTCATTTACAGGATCTGGTGACTGAAGCTCAATTCGAGTTTGGCCGTGTTGAAAACAAGCATTTCAGTTCGCTGGCCAAGTATTGCGTCATTTCGGCCTTGGCTCTTGTCGTTTATGCGATTGCTAATGCATCCTTTCTCTTCAATGTGATCGCCAGCGGCAAAGTTGCCCTGATGGTGCGGACGCTTGATGATGCGTTTGTGACCTTGGCCTCTTTCTTCGCGGCCTATCAGCTCAACCAGGCCGCCAGGAGCTTCCGCAAGATTGTCAGCACTCAGGGTGAGGATCTTGCCCTGCTGAATCTTTCCAGCCAGAAACTCAGGCTTGCCTTTGCCAGTCTGGCGGTCATGCTGGTCTCGCTGGCAATCCGCTTCATCCTCGATTATCCGGCGCTGATCACTTGGATCAAAGCGGCCTGATCGGGTCAGGCTTTCAGCGCGAGGCTGGCTGTCATGGGTTCGACGTCCAAGCCCCTGGATGACTCCTGGCGGGGCTGGCTGCGCCTCAACCGCCAGCGCGGCTGTGACCTGAACACCCTGTTTCTGCGGGCCCAGGCCGAGGGCTTTGATCCGGCCGCCATCGCCGTCGAGCTGGGGGGCTTCATCCCGGCAGGCCCGGACCCTTCGGCGATCCGGCCCAGTCCGCCCGCTGAGGGTTCGCTCTGGCAACGGCTGGCCCGGGCGCCGCTCACCGACCCGGAGTATCGGCCGCGGGCCTGGCGGCTCGACACCACCTTGGCCCAGGTGTATGAGATCCCCGATTTGCTGCCTGCGAAGCAATGCCGGCAACTGATCCGCGCGATCGACACCAGCCTCAACCCCTCCACCGTCACCCGCGGTCCGCAGGATTACCGCACCAGCCGCACCTGCTATCTCAACCAGGCGCTGCCGGAGCTGTCAGCCGAGCTGGACCGGCTCCTGGCGGCGCTGATCGGGGTGGATCCGGCCGCTTCCGAGCCGTTACAGGGGCAGCGTTATGACCAGGGCCAGTACTTCAAGGCCCACACCGATTGGTTCGCCCCCGGCACGCAGGAATATGCCGAGCACACCAATCCCGGTGGCCAGCGCACTTGGACGGTGATGCTGTATCTGAATCGCGTGCCGGCCGGCGGCGAGACCCGCTTTGTCCAGATCGGTCGTGATTTCCAGCCGCAGCCGGGCCTGGCCCTGGCCTGGAACAATCTGCTGCCGGATGGCCTCCCGAATCCCGCCACCCTGCATGAGGCCCTGCCGGTGCAGAAAGGTCGCAAGTACGTGATAACCAAGTGGTTCCGCGCCGAGCCGGGACGCAATGGCCCAAGGCTCTGTTGATGGTCCGCTCCGTCGGGCTTTCCCTGGGCCGAGCGCTGCACACCGGGGCCCAATGACGCGTGGCCTGAAACCGAATCACGCGCGGACTTGCACCTTGGCGCATCCGCTGCCAGCTGGAAAGACCGCCGCCTGGGCTCGGCGTTCGGCCTCAGAGTCTGAGGCTGGCTAAGTCCCAGACCAGCAGCGCTTTATCGCGGAATTCAAAGCAGAAATCGCGCGGGTATTCCTCGATCACGGCCAGGGGCTCGCCGAGGTGAAAGGGGGCGGCCTGGAGATTGAGGGGCTGCCATTGATAGCCCTCCTGCTCGATCGTCCTGTTGGAGCGCTGTGGGAAGGAGGTGCTGAGCAGATACTGCGCACCGCTGGCTTGGAAATTGTGCAGGGCTTGGAGAATCGAGGCGTCGTTGAGATGCACCAGGCAGTCCCGGCACAGAATCGCATCGGTCCGGGGCAGGCGCGTCGTCAAGATGTCGCCGACCTGAAAGTACATGTTGCGATCGGCGTAGCGGCGGATGTTGTCGGCAATCAGATCGGCAACGATGTCAAGACCGAGGTAGAGATTGAGCTGGCCGGCCAGGCTGGCGATCCAGTGGCTGTCGCCGCAGGGGGCATCGAGCAGGCTTTTGATCTCCAGTTTCTCGATGATCCCCTTCAGGTCTCGGCGCAGTTTCTCGGTTTCGGCCAGGCTGCTGCCCGGCCCCGAGACGGATTCCGGCTCCGCCCCGTCGTGGGCTGAGGACTGGTGCGAGAAGTTGGCAGCATGGATGTCTGTGAAGATGCGGCGTCGCTCCGTCGCGTTGTTGGAACTGGCCAGCAGCGGATTGGTGGCCGCTGTGCCGAACAGGCCCTGCAGGGCATGGCCGGCAACCTGAGCGGCCTGAAAATCAATGCCGCTCCAGGCCTGGTAGTCCGCCAGGCTGCGCTGGCTGCCCAGCCCATAGCGCTCGATCTCCTGCAGGGCTGCGGCTGTTGGGCTCGGGGCCATGCCCAGCAGATGCTTGGCCCGTTCCAGGGCGAGCTGGTTGTGCTGCCACCAATTGTTGTGGTCGCTCCAATGGGTGGGGGCGGCGGCGGCCGTGGTTTTGTACAGGTGGTAAACAGCTAGGCGATTGGGGTTATAGATGTTGTATCCAGCTGTCCATAGTCGGGCGGCCAGGGTCACTTCTTCACCGTAGAAGTAGAGATGGGGGTCATAGGGCACGTCGCTGATCATCTGGCCGGGGCCGAAGATCATGCCGGCGCTGATGAAGGCCCCCGGAATCGGTCGCGTCGGCCGCTGCTCGGGCAGCTTGAAGCGGTTGATCGCCTGAAAGCGCGGCAGCCCGTCCTCGTTGAAGGCCAGGGCGGCCATCAGCGGCAGGCTGGCGCGGTCCCGTTGATCCGGCGGCTGGAAGCCGTTGGGATAGCAGCTCAGGATCGCCCCGGGATCTCCGCATTCCTGCCAGCTCATCAACAGCTGTTGATCCCAGTCCGGCTCGAAGCGCATGTGGCTGTCGAGCTGCAGCGTGAAGTCTTCGCCCCGCCAGAGGCTCTGCACCAGGCTGCGCGCCCAGCAGACGCCCCTGGAATCGGCCGCCCGCCGGTTGATCAGCCGCAGCCGGGGATCGTCCGCCAGATCGCCGATGCCGCACTGGGGTTCATCCTCGGGCTGGTTCTGCAGGCAGAGCCCGATGCTGATCCGCTCGGGAGCCGCCGCCTTGCGGAGCAGATCGCGCAGGGTCGCACCACAGTCGGGATCCCGATAGCTGGCGATCTGAACAAAGATCGTGGCTGTCACTGGCGCCTCAATCGGCTGACACCTGCTGGCCATTGTCTGTCCTGCCGGGTTCCCCCCAGCCAGGTTGCGTGGGGGTCAACCTTGCACGGTCTCCGGCGCCCGGCCCAGGAGCCGTTCCAGCTTCGGCAGCAGCTGCTCGCGGTCGCCGTCATTGCTGATCACCACATCGGCCAGGGTTCGCTTGCGCGCCAGCGGCCACTGGGCGGCCAGGCGCTGGCGGGCGTCGTCGCCACGCAGTCCGTCTCGCTTCTGCAGCCGTTCCAGCTGCCTGGCCTCGTCGCAACTCACCAGCCACACCTCGCTGCAGAGCTCCTGCAGGCCGGCCTCGAACAGCAACGGGATCATCAACACCACCACCGGCTCCGCGTCCAGCCGTTCCAGCTCCAGGGCGAAACGGCGGCGCACCTCCGGGTGGATCAGCTGCTCCAGCCATTGCCGTTCCGCGGCATCGGCAAAGACGATGCGGCCGAGGGCCGCCCGGTCGATCGCCGCAGCCGTTGCCCCCTCCGGTTCGCTCCCGGTTGCCCCCACCGCTGCGCCGTAGCGGGCCAGCACCGCCGCCGTGGCGGCCGTGCCCGGGGCCAGGGCCTCCCGGGCAAAGCGGTCCGCGTCCAGAACCGGCAAGCCGAAGCGTCCATGGAGGAGCTGCCCCACCGTGCTCTTGCCGCTGGCGATGCCGCCGGTGAGGCCGATGCGCCGCTGTTTGATCAACACGTTTTCATCGCCATAGCGGCTTTGGCATCAACGTTGCAGCGAGCCAGCCCAACCAGCTCGGTTCAGAGCACGTCATGGTCGTTATCGGTGATGAGGCAGGAGCGTGAATCTCGTCAACGTAGATGGGGCTTTGTGGCAACCCCGGAAACACGCTTCGGCCCGAATTCACGCCAAGGTTGGTTGACCAACTTAGGTCACGGGATCTGGAAGTCATCACCTCCATGCAGGCACAAAGGGGTTTAGGAACATCCGCGGGTTCTCCGGGGCAGATGGGGAAGAAGGCGGTGGAACGCGGTTAATGCCTTTACTCAGTACGCACGGTTATGCGGCAAGCGTGCTGTAGTGGCCCTCCGTTTGCGACTCGTAGTTGTGCAGGCACTGAGCCTCTGGTCCGAGAGAAGGGCCCATCTGGCTCGTTGGGCTCTGCTGACGGGCTGGTGCGCACTGATCATGACCCTGCTGGTGCCGGGCTGGGATCCCTGGCCTTTTGATCTCGATCACTGCGGTGGTCTGCGCCAGTGCCATCACCACGAGGGCAACCAGTTGTTCTGGGGCATTGTTGTGCCTCTGGGTGTGCTGATCTTGGTGTTGCTCAGCCATGAGATCAGGCGACGGATCTGTCCCCTGGCCTTTGTTTCCCAGCTGTTCCGTGCCCTGGGCAAGCAGCGCACGGTGGTTGGCAAAGGTGGACGGCGTGATGTCGTGAAGGTGGAAGCCAATTCCTGGTTGGCCCGTCACCATGTGCAGCTGCAGTGGGCCCTGTTCATCGCTGGCCTGAGCCTGCGGTTGCTCGTGGTCAACAGCAATCCCCTCGCCCTGGGGCTGTTCCTCGCTCTCACCGTGCTGGCGGCCCTGGGGATTGGCTGGGCCTATGCCGGCAAAGCCTGGTGTCAGTATTTCTGTCCGATGGCTCCGGTGCAGGCTCTGGTCACAGGGCCGCGCAGTCTGTTGGGGAGTGCGGCCCAGCTTCAAACCGGTTCACCGCTGACGCAATCGATGTGCCGCAGCGTGGATGCCAGTGGTAAAGAGTCAAGTGCCTGTGTGGCCTGCCAGTCGCCCTGCATCGATATCGATTCCGAACGGGCTTACTGGCAAGGTTTGGCTGGCAAACCTGGTTTGAATTGGGCTTGGTATTCTTATCCAGGCCTGGTGATTGCCTTTTTCCTTCTGATTCAGGATGAATCTCGGGGCGGTGTCAACTATCTTCGCAGCGGCATGTGGGCGTATGACAGCAGGGCGATATCGCTGATTTTGGAGCCCCTGCCTCAGGGGTTGGGGCTGGGTCTGCCTCGCTTGTTGAGTTTGCCATTTCTGTTGGTGCTGGGCGGCTGTCTTTCGGTGGGACTCTTCACCGCCATTGATCGCCTGTTTTGTCGACGACTCAACAAGGTGCTCAATCCCGAGAAATCCAGGGATCGCGCCCGTCATCAAACCCGCGTGTTGGCCAGTTTTGTGGCGGTCAATGGGTTTTTCTGGTTTGCCGATCCCTCCCTGGGAGCCTTTGGTGGCGTGAGCGGTCAGTTGATCCGCTCGCTGGTGCTCGGTGCCAGCGGCATGTGGCTCTATCGGGCTTGGTTCCGGGATCGCAGCACCTACACCCGCGAGAGTGCCAGTACCAGCCTGCGCAAGCAGCTCGCCAAGGTATTGCCCGAGTTGGAGCAGTACCTTGATGGACGCAGTCTGGGTGATTTGACTCCTCAGGAGGTTTACACGCTGGCCAAGGTGTTGCCGGCCCAGGTGGGCGAGACCAAGCGGGAAATCTACCGCTCGGTGTTGAAAGAGCTATTCGCCTCGGGACGGTTGGAGCGGGCCGAGTCATTGATGCAATTGGAAGAGTTACGCCTTTCTCTGGGGCTTGTCGATGAGGATCACTATGCGGCGATCCGCGTCTTGGCCATCAGTGATCCGCGCATTCTGCATCTTGACCAGCTCCAGCTGGATAGCCGCAGCCTGCGTCAGCAGGCTGCTTCCCAGGCTCTTGCTAATCTTGTGCAATCGAGCAGTAACCCGCAGGCGGTTCTCTCAAATCCTCGTCAGCAGGACAGTCTGGAGCAGATCCGCCGGCAATTCGGTCTTGATGATGTCAGCTGGCAGGAGCTCCTGGCTTGTTTCGGACCAGCTTCTGCTTTCGCCATCAACAATCTCGAACGAGAAGTTGAGGAGCTCAGGCAGCAGTTGGCAGCCCGGCTGAGTCTGGCTCGAGCTGCCGAGCTCGAACCCCTGCTGAATCCTTTGTTGCCGGTGATTGACCGGCGCATCGCCAGTTGTTACATCGCGCTGCGGCCCGGTCTAAATACCATCACAGCTGACCATCCTTTGCACGTGCAGGTTGAGCAGTTGCTCCGGCATTGTCCAGCCAAGCTTCTGGGCACCCTGCGAACTGAAGATCAGCTGATGGCGCCCGCCTTGTCTCCCGCTGATTCGGTCGGTCTCGGCGTGTCGCCGGATCCGGCCGATGTGATCGATTCCCTCTGGTCTGATCCGGATCCCGATACGGCCCGTTGGGTGTTGTTCGTGCAGGGCAAACGCTCCCCCAATCGGGCTGAGGCTTTGCTGCGACAGGGGCGCTCGGATGGCTTGAATCAGGACAGCCTGGATGCCTTTTTCTCCGACAACAGCCCCGAGCAGCAGCTGCTGCTAAGGCGTTTGCTGGCGGTTCCCATGGCGGCAGGTCTGTCGCCAGCGGCGCTTTTCAACATGGTGCGCTGGGGCCAGCTGAGGACGCTGGATCCCGGTGAGCGATTGTTCCAGGTCGGCGATCCCGCCAACCTGGTCGCGATCCTGCTTGAGGGCCAGTGCCTTGTGCTGCGTGGTCATCGTCCCGATGGGCAGCTGAGAAAGATGGCCCGAGTGCGGGCGGGCGAACCGATCGGTGATGTGGCCTTCTTCGCTGACCACAGCCGACGGGCGGAGGTGAGAGCGGAAGGGGAGCCCGTTCAATTGCTGGTTTTTTCGGCAGAGCGCTTTGAGAGTTTGTTGCAAACGTCTCCAGAATTCAGCCGAAGTCTGCTGCGGCAGCTGGCGCTTCGCATCGAGGATCTCTACAGTCAGCTCGCACTGGCTTCCAGGGTTGGTCTGGTTTCTTGACCGATTCCTGTATGTCATCAATGCTGGCCTCGACGTCCCGGACGTCGTTGCTGGAGTCCGTTCATCCTGTTGACAGGCTGGCCTGTAGAAGGTCTGTCTCCTGGGGCTGCTGGTGCCCGTTGGGATCATGTCCGCCAGCAGTTTTGCCAAGCTCAGGCTGGGTAATCTCAGGGTGAATCGCTGGACTCAGCTGCCAGTTGGGCCAGGCCGTGGATGTACGGCTTGGTGCCGCTGAGGCACCATGCTTGAGTCGCAGCAGCAATGCTGAGCTTCATCGCCACCCCTTCAACGCCACAGCTGGCGCAGGGCCCGCCCCAGCACGACCAGCAGGTCGATCTCCTGCAGGGGGCGCCGCGAGGAGCTGGTCTCCAGGGCCACCAGCCCCTCCAGCTTGCGTTGCAGTTCCTGGGCGTTCCGGGCTTCCCGCAGCTCCTGCCGCAGCCGTTCCTGCTCGCTCTGCTCCTCGTGGCGCAGGGCGCCGCCGGCCCGGGTCCAGGCCAGCAGCTGGCGCAGTTCGCCCGGATCGAGCCAGGTGCCGTGGCTGCGGCAGCGATCGACGATCACGCCGCTGCGTTTGCCGAACAGGCTGCGGTTCATCATGTCGCCGCAGGCGGGGCAGGCCCGGTAGCGCAGGGCCCCAGGCTGGCTGCGCGGCGACTCCACCAGGCTGTTGAGCAGGGGCGTGTCCACCTCCCAGACCGGGCCCACCGCCTCGCGCAGCAGCTGCTGCAGGGTGCCGTGCTCCAGGAACAGGCCCAGGCAGGTGGGACAGCGATCCAGGCTGATCGCCGAGGGATG
>CAIKWV010000099.1 GCA_903831165.1 uncultured cyanobacterium | reverse complement strand
GGCCCGGGGTTGACCCTCGCGGAAATCACGGTGGTGGAGCCGCCGCCATCGCTGCGGCTGGCCCTGAAGGAGGAGCTGGACGGTTGGCTGCTGCTGGCAAAACGGCTGCTGGGGCGGGGAGCCGGCCGGCAGCGAGGCGCTGGGGGCCGTGCTGGCCTGGCGGCGGGCGACCATGACCTGGATGGGGATCCTCATTGATCCCGTCGCCCTGATGGCAAACCCTGATGCTGCATCAGAAGTTGAGAACAGGGACTGCAGGCCGCTCCTCCCTCAGCGCCAGCGAGTTGGGCCGCCTCAAGCGGCGGGCCGGCATCTGGGCGCTGCTGCTGGGCTGCTTCGGCGTGCACAAGTTCCTCTTGGGCTACCGGCGGGCGGGCTGGATCATGCTGCTGGTGTCCCTGCCGGGCAGTCTGTTCAGCTTCGGCATCGCCAGCCTGGTGATGAGTGGCATTGCCCTGGTGGAAGGGGGGCGCTATCTGGCGCTCAGCCCTGAGGAGTTCCGCCGCCTTTACATCGACGGCCGCAGGGAGTGGTTCTGAAAGGCTGGTGAACATCCGGTCACCGCGGGCTGGGGCCTGTTTGGTGTTCCGCTGGGGGCTGGGGGCTCGGGTGCGTTCGAGGCGGTTCCGGTGGGTTCAGAGGGGCCGGATCCCCCCCTGGGCCACCGCGGCCGCCTCCAGCCAGCGCCCGATCGCTTCGGGTAAGGCACAGCGCTGGCGGCTGGTGGGCTCGATCGCCAGATGGCGGGTGAGGCCCAGGGCCGCCTCCAAGGGCTCCTCCCCGGCTCGAACGCGTCGGAAGCGGTAGCGCACCTCAAAGCTGCCCGGATCAAGACGCACAGGCTCCAGTTCAATGTCCAGCGGATCGCCGCAGACCAGGGGCCGGCGGAAATCGGCGCTGCAGTGCACGATCGGCAGGGCCGCGGCGAGGGGCTCCAGCCCGGCGGGCCGCTCGGCCGCCGGCACCGGAAACACGCAGGCTGACGCGATGCCGAACCCCTCCAGGCTCTGCTCGTAGGCCTCATGGCACCAGCGCAGCAGCTGATGAAAGTGCATCACGCCGGCGGCATCCGTGTCGCCGAAGCGCACGGTGCGGTGGAGCAGCAGCCAGGAGGGAGAGGCCATGGGTTGATGTTGTCATGGCGGCGAGTTCTGGTAGCAAGATCTGGCAGAACGACAAGGCAGAGAGACCTGGTGGCAAGCCCTGGCAGCCGCTCCTTGGAGCGGGGCTGTGTTGGGGTTGGCTGCCGCAACAGTGGTGGTTGGGGCCGTGCCAGGCTCGAAAAAAGTGTTGCTTTCTGATGTCAGTCTCAGCCACCGGCATGGGAATTGCTCAGTCGACTGTTCGGGTTGATCAAACAGAGAGTCTCGCGCCGCCTGCCCGCTCAAAGGACACGCTTCGGATCCACGACAGACTCACCAACCTCGCGATTCGTAAAAGGTGTGAACCCTTGTGGACTCAAGCCCTCAACATCAGTTCGCCACTAGCTGATATGTCGACAGCCCATGACTGTCAGCGCCTGCCACTATTGCGTTGGGGCCGTGATTCAATCGGGCTGATTTGTGCCATGGCGCTTGATTCGTCGCCGTAGGCGTCGGCTCCAGCCAAAAGCAGCTCCTGCGCCAAAAAGGGGTATGGGGCCTGGAGTGTCATAGGTGAAGGTCATGCTCTTGATGGTGTAAAAGGAAGATTGCACAAGTCCATTTGAGCCGTTTAAAATATTGCCACTGCAGCTGACAGAGTTGATGTCTGGCGTTGAGCAAAGGGTGATTTGATTCTGCGAATCGACAAGGATTGGTGTTGTGAAGGTGTAGTTGACGCAGTTTGCGTTAATGCTGTTGGTGCTGGGGTCGCAAGTCTTCGGATTTGTTTG
>CAIKWV010000098.1 GCA_903831165.1 uncultured cyanobacterium | reverse complement strand
CTTGAAGTATACCCTGTCGAAAGCTCTGGCTCTTGGCGATTAGGAACGGCCAACGAGTACCTACCTTCGGCGAGGGACGGAGTCACAGATGCTGATCAAGCATCACTCCTCATTTTCTGGTCATTGTCACTTCCAGCCGCTAACTCGGCTGCCCAGCAAGGCAGAGGATCCGAGCGCGACTCCAACACCCCCTGCCTGATCGTAAGCACGGGTCGAAACGGATCCAGCGCCGACGAATTGTCGTAGACGCGCAGCACATCCACCAGGGGAATGGAGGCCTGCACATGCCGCAGCAGACGCGGGATGCGGCTGATCAACTTCTCGGATGGAACGTCATGCCCACCCTCACTCACGCGCATCGCGACGCGGGCCTGGTTGAGATCCACTGATTCCAGGTGGATGAAGACCATGATGATCTGGTAACCCAGCGCCTTGGCATAGGCAACGAAATCGATCTTCGATGGATGGGAAAAGACAGTTTCGAAGCAGAAGCTCAGGCGATCTTTCAACAGCTGATGGCGAAGCCCCTCGGCCAGCATGGCGGCGTCATAGCTGTGAGCCTCCGGATCTTCCGGGAAGGCGACACGGGCCAGCAGATCGGCGTTCACAAATGGCAGACCCAGAGGCTCTAGGGCCTTCCGGTAAAAGGTGCTCTTGCCGGCCCCATTGCCACCGACGAGCATCCAGAGCTGTGGTGCTTCACTCAACGATCGGCGTCCTCGCAGGGCAGAAACTCACCATTGACGAAACGACCCATGCGGCAACTGCCGTCCCTGTCGAGCCGTTCCAGGTAGCCGGGTCGACTGCTGCAGGCCTGATACCGCATCGCCGCAGAACTGACGGATTCCGCCAGGACGCCACTGCTGCGCTCGGCCTCGAGGGCAGCGAACACCTGCTCTGGGATCAGCGAAGGCACCGTGACAGGCTCAACATGCAAGCGCGCCAGACCCGCCTGCACCGCGAGCAGACGGTCCGGATCCAAAAGCGCTGCCACTTCACGCCCTAAGGAGGCCCAGTATTCGATCTGCTGGGCGGCGCTGCGATGCTGGCGGGCCCCGGCCAGGGCGGCACTGCGCATGAGCTCGTCCTGCAAACGCACCGGGGAGGGGGATTTGGCCATGGCGCACAGGACCGAGGAGTCAACTGTAGCTGTCTGCTACGTGATCAGGGCCTCCGTGCCTGCACAGCCCGCTTGGTGGCATCTGCCCAGCCAACAACGTACTGATTCGAGCTCCCCCCCCCCAATAGGCTGGCCCCACCATGAACCGCGCCCGATGGCGCCCAAAGGCAACCTCTTCCAGCGGCTCCAGCACCTCGATGAGGCCAGCAGCGCCGAGCGCAAGGCCGCTCGCCAAAGGCGGCAGCAGCAGAGCAGTGGCGAGATCCTGCAGACCTTTCTGGCCTACAAGCTCGACCATGCCGCCGAGAAGATGGGCATCGGCATCGCCATTGGTGATCCGCTCACCCTGCAACACGAGCCCGAGAACGAATGGGATTCCAACGCCGTCAAGGTGTTTTGGAAGGAGCAGTGGATCGGCTATATCCCCAAGGACATGGCTGCCCTGATCGCCGCTGAGGTGCCCGATGCCGCCGCTGGCCTGGAAGCCGTGGTCACCGGTCTCGCCACCACATCGCTACGGGATGCTTTTCGCCTCCAGATTTCGATTCCGATTGAGCGTGCCAGTCGCCGCCTCAAGGAACTGGGCGTTAACAGCTCCTTTGCCTGGGATTTTGATCGCACCTCAGGCGCTGACAAACTACGCCTGGTAATCAGTGGCACCGAGACCGCCTTTCGTGAGCTGCAGCAGCTTCTCTCGGCGAGTTATGACGTCAGCAAGTGCGGCTACAGCTACTACCCCGCCCAGGATGGCCGCCACTATCCCTGGTATCTGAGCCTCACTGAGGCCAGTGGCAAAGCTCCGGAGAAGCCGGACGAGGTGGAGCGGCTGATCCGCTCTCACTTCGGTGTCCCCAGCGGGAGCACCCGGGTGCAGGAGCGCCAGGATCGCCTCAATGAGCTGGAGGAAAAGCAGGAGGAAATCAGCCAGCGCTTAGCGACCACCCGCGCTGATGAAGCCCGCCTGCGGCGAGAACTGGAGAGCAGTCGCCGGCAGCAACTGAAACGCACTGAACGGGCTGAGGATCAGAAAGATCAGGCCCGGGAGGAGGCTGACAAAATTGCCCTTGATCTCTCCATCGCCCAGCAGGAGCTGGAGCTGGCCCTCAAGGAGAATG
>CAIKWV010000097.1 GCA_903831165.1 uncultured cyanobacterium | reverse complement strand
CTACTTCGAGTGGTTCCGCGTCGGCCTGGACGGCCCGCAAGACGTCGCGCAAGCGATGGCCAAGATCGAGGCGACGCGCCTGGCCGTGGCGCCCACGACGGACAACGCGAGCCTCTGGGCGATGAGCCGCAACCCGGTCATCGTCGAAGCGGGCCGCGCGACCTTTGCGGTGACCTGTGCGAGCTGCCACGGGGAAAAGCTGCTCGGCGGCATCGGCCCCAACCTCGTCGACAAACTCTGGATCCACGGCGGCAATCTGCACCAATGCCGCCACTACTCGCTCTACCTGGCCCTGCAGCTCCAAGCCCGCCAAGCGGGCCTGGAGACCCCGGTGTACGGACAGCCCGTCAGCCATCACCCGTTCTGAACCCCAATGCTGGTGGGCTGGAGCGGCGTGATCGCTCAGGCCGCCCGCCAGGTTGCCACCAGCCGACGACAACCGAGACGATGAGCGCCCGATCCCACCCAATCGCAACCAACCGAATCGCCACCAATCGGTTCCGCTCCAGACTGGCATCGCTCCTGGGGCGAGCTCTGCTGCTGGCCAGCGCGGCGATTCAGCCGATCGCGGTCGGCCCGGGGCCAGCCAGCGCCGATCTGGTGATCGGCAAGCCCGGCGATGGTGGCATCATCACGGTGCGTCCCAGCGAGACGACCACCAGCAGGCAACAGCTGCAGCAGTTTGTCGGCATCTCCGGCGCCAACAGCGGCGCCCGGGGGCTCTCACTCAACCGGGTGGTGATTCCTCCAGGCAAGAGCGCCAAGGCCCATCGCCACATCGGCTCCGAATCGGCGATCTACATCATTCAAGGCACGGTGCTGACCCGCTACGGCGACAATCTGCAGTGGTCCGTTATCAATGGGGCCGGAGATTTTCTCTTCATCCCGGCCGGTGTACCGCACCAACCCACCAATCTCAGCAGCACCCAACCTGCCGTGGCGATCGTGGCCCGCAATGATCCCAATGAGCAGGAACACGTCGAGCTGATCAACGGCGGGGCCAAGCCCTGAACAACCCGTCGCCGCAAATCCACCATGGCTGGACGAACTTCGCCCAGCACTCCGAAGATCAGGCGAGCGCCTTGGTGAGCAACCTCACCCGGCCAGCCTTCAGCGGCAGCGTTGCGCCAAGGCCTGCAGCAGCCGGGGGATCGCATCGACCTGACCCTGCAGGGCGAAGGCTTCCTGCTCAAGCACCCGATTGCCGTGCTGATAGTTGTTGACCAGAATGCCGCCGATTTCCTGAGCCACCACCGGCGCCAGCGGCAATGTCCAGCCCACCGGCGTCAGCACCCCATGGGGGCAGCTCTGCACCGCATGGGTGGCCTCATGCAGAAACACCTGGATGCCGATGCCGAGCTCAAAGCTCAGCGGTGCAATCCAAAGCGTGCGGGTTCGCAGCACGAACTCCCCGTAATTGCGCCGGTTGGGCGGCGGGGCCATTCGCACCTTGAAGCCATGGCGCTGCAGGGCCTGCGCCAAAGGCCGCAAGCGCTCGGGCAAGGCCGGCGCCGCAGGGTTCAGGGCGTTCGGGCTGGTCGTCGGCGGACCTGAACCGATCAGGTTGGCAGCCAGCACCCCAAATGACGGTCCCAGCTCGGCCAGCAGACTGACCAGCGGGACGGCCGGAGAACTGATCGGCGGCGCCAAGGCAAGCATGGCCCCAGTTTCGCCCGACGCGGAGCCCCTCCTTGGTCCCTGGTCAGCCTCTGGTGCCAGGGGCCAGGCTGCGCGGACCCCTGGCTGGCTGGGCCATGGGCGACGACGGCATCCCGGCTGGAGCCAGGTGCGCCGCCCCTGAATCGTCTGCCCCAGAATCGGCCCTATCGGGCACCAGCTCCACTGACCTCGCCGCAGCGGAGACACTGTCCCCGGATGCCGTCCCCCCAGCCCCGCTTCCCCGCATGGCCCCCGCTGCACCGGACTCCGCCCCTGCCACGGGCGCCTCCCCCGAGGTCGTGAATCGCTCAGCCGACAACCGCGGCCTGCTGCTGCGACCTGCCGCCGAACGTTTCCACAGCCAGCACGGCTGGTTGGACAGTTGGCACAGCTTCAGTTTTGCGGACCATTTCGATCCCGACTGGATGGGT
>CAIKWV010000096.1 GCA_903831165.1 uncultured cyanobacterium | reverse complement strand
GATGAGGCCTTTCTGCCGCTGGTGCCAGGCGGGGAGGCCCAGTCCCTGGTGCCCCTGCTGGCGGACCATCCCCAGCTGGTGGTGATCCGCAGCCTGACCAAGCTGCTGGCGATCGCCGGCCTGCGGCTCGGCTACGCCCTGGGGGATCCGGCCCGCCTGGCCCGCTGGTCGGGCTGGCGTGATCCCTGGCCCGTCAACGGTCTGGCGGCCGCCGCCGGGGATGCCCTGCTGTCGGATCGGCGCTGGCTGCAGCGGGTGCAGGGCTGGGTGGCCGCGGAGGGCCCCTGGCTGCAGGCCCGTCTGGCGGCGATCGCCGGCCTCGATCCCCGACCGACGTCGGTCAATTACCTGTTGCTGCGCGGCCACCGGGATGGCCATCCGCTTGAGCTGGAGCCGCTGCGGCTGGCCCTGGAGCAGCGGCATCGCATCCTGCTGCGGGACTGCCGCTCGTTTGAGGGGCTCGATGGCACCTGGCTGCGCCTGGCCCTGCAGGACCGCTCCGGCAACCGCCGCCTGCTGGCGGCCCTGGGGCGCGAGTGGCCGGGGATCAGGGGCGGGGGCTGAGGTTGAAGTTGAAGTTGAAGTTGAAGGCTGCTATCCCCTGGCAGGGATCTGTGCCAGAGGCAGGTCTTCGGGAGCCGTCAGTTCTCAGGGGGCGGCTCAGGTGAGTGGCTGGCTTAGGGAGACTCTGGATCACCGGCGTCTCGGCAACCGAGTCAGCCCAGAGCCATTGTCAGATCAGGTCTGCATTGATCATGGCGTCGATGATGCAGGGTTTCTTTATATAGGGGCAGAACTGTTGAGCTCAAGCAGTGGCAACAGCCTTGCAGTCACCATGGCCAAGACATCAGGCGAGGTGCGCTCAATCAGCTTTGCTTTTCTGGCGCGCCAGTCCAGGCTTTTGAGCTGATCGGCAAGAACGACGCCAGTCACACCGCTACCCGCTGGCAGGAGCACCTCAAACGGATATCCTTTGACTCTGGATGTGACTGGGCAGAACAAACCCAAGCCAACCTTGCCGTTGTAGGACTTTGGCGAGATCACCAAGGCAGGACGCCTGCCGGCTTGCTCGCTGCCGGTCTGTGGTGTGAACTCCAGCCACACCAGGTCACCACGATCAGGGACATACGCCGGGGGCATTAAAAGTTCTCCCGCCCAACGGCATCTCCTGTGTCTACAGGCGAATGAAGATTGTCGGTTGTCACCTTTGCCAAGAGATCATCCAGGCTGAGGGGCGCCGGAACGGCCGGCTTCACGACCAGCTCTCCATCCTTAGCGCTCAGGTTCACCTCGGTGCCGGCACCCAGGCCAATCTGCTCGGCGAGGCCGCGCGGAATTCGCACGCCAAGACTGTTGCCCCACTTTTGTACGCGCGTCTGCATGGGCCCATTACGGCTATACATTGACTATACCTGCATGGGCGTGCTGTCGCCTTGCCCTCGCCTCGCTTTCGTCTCGCCAGCGCTGCTGTCCAGCGCCGTCGGCCAACAGGCTTTGCAGGACACGCTGCCGCGCCGGTTGCAGCGGCGCTGAAGGCCGGTGCCGGTCGGCCAGCACCAGGTTCAGCGTGGCCTCCGCAATCCCCGGGTTGCTCTCCGCGGAGCAGGACGTCTCCTGGTCCAGCCGCCCTCTCAGACCAGCTCCTCGATCAACCGCGCCAGCCGCTGCTCGGCGTCGCGCACCGCCAGCCTGCCCATGCCGGCTCGCAGCTCCAGCAGCGGATCGACGGTTGCTTCGACCCGCCGCAGCCTGGGCCCCAGCAGGCGCCAGACGGCCTGGCTCAGGGCGGCCGCCTCGGGCGCGTGCTGCCAGACGATCACCGCTGCCCCCAGTTCCGCCGCCGCAATCGCGTTGGCGTCCTGGTGCCGGTCGGCGGCCTGGGGGAAGGGCACCAGGATCGTGGGTGTGCCGCACACCGCCAGCTCGCTGAGGCTGCCGGCGCCGGCCCGGCTGATGGCCAGATCGGTGTGCTGCAGCAGGCCCGCCAGCTCCTCACTGAATTGCCGTTCCACCACCTGGGGCAGCTGGAAGTGGCCGGCCTCCGGGTCGTTGCTGCCGGTCAGGTGCACCACCCGGCAGCCTGCCGCCACCAGCGGTTCGATCAGCGGCCGCACCATGCGGTTCAGCCCCACGGCCCCCTGGCTGCCGCCCATGATCAGGACCAGGGGGCCGCTGCCCTGGGGGACCCAGTCGGGCAGGGGGGCGGCTTCGAGAAAGGCCCGCCGCACCGGCGTGCCGGTGACCAGCGGCCGGCAGCGGGGCAGCCGCTCGGCGGCCTGGGGCAGGCCCACGGCCACATGGCGGCAGAGGCGCCCCAGCAGCCGGGTCACCTTGCCGGGGATGGCATTGCT
>CAIKWV010000095.1 GCA_903831165.1 uncultured cyanobacterium | reverse complement strand
CTAATCGATCCTATGGATCGGCATCGGGAAGCGGTGTTTCGCCACCGACTCGCGTCACCACCGCCAAGGACCGACGCCATGCGGTTGAGCGTTACGATCTGACCGTTGCTTTGCAACCGTTGCAGGTGTTCGTGCAGACCGTTGAAGGCCTGTAACCCTCGCTTCGTCACCGCAGCGGCCTTGCCTTGCGCTTCCCCCGCATCGCCCGCTGGCGCCATGACGAACCCGAGGCCGATGGCCTGGCCGCAGCCCTGACCCTGATGCACGCCAGCACAGACGGCCAGGAGCCGACCAAGCCAGCATGTTGAGCCCCGACAAACTGGCCGCCCTGGACCTGAGCCTGTGGCTGCGCTCCGGCGATGAGGCGGCCCAGAGACTGGCCATCAGCCAACCCACCGTCAGCCGCCGGCTGCGGCAAAGCCTGGAGCTGTTCGAGCTGAAATTGCTCAAACTGGAACAGGAACGGGAGCTGCGGGGGTCACCCACCAAGCTCCAGCTGCTGGCCATGGAGCGGCATGTGCACCAGACGTCCCGCTGGCTCGACCAGGGAGCCCTGCGGATTGAAGGCACCTACTGGAGTGGTCCACTGCTGCTCCAGCCTGAACCGCCAGGCTGGTTGGGGGGCCGCCATGACATCGTCGGCATACAGCGGCCGCTGCAATGGCTGCAGGACCGCGTCATCGATGCCTGGCTGGCCGGCGGCCCCGACTGGCCGCAAGACGACGACCCCGAGTTCAGCGTGATCCGGCTCTGCACCATGCCCGTCCATGCCGTGGTAGCCCCGGAGCACCCCCTGGTGGCGGCGCTCGCCCAGGGGCAGACCTTGGACTGGGACGATGTCGCCGCCTTCCCGAGCCTGGCCCTGCCGCCCGGTTCCTACCCCAGGGTGGAGGCGAGCCTGCGGCGCCTCGGGCTGTGGAGCAGCCCCAAGCGCATGAACCGCTACCGCCGCGATCGCTGGGAGGGCAAGAGCGAACAGGAGCTGATGGTGGGCTACGCCACCGTGCTCAGTGAGCAGGTGGCCGGTCAGCTGGTGCGGCTGCCGCTCCGGTTGCCGCTGGCCAGCGGCGAGGCCCTGGTGCTGCGGCGTGACTGGGGCGAGCACCCCAGAGCCTTGGCCCTGGCAGCCGAGTTGCACCAACGGCTGCAGCCCTGGGCGGCCCGCCATCCGGAGCTTCAGCTGACGCCTTTGCCCCTGTGATGGTGCGGCAGCTGGCCCCGATTGAAGCCTGGTTCGAGCGCCAGGGCTGGCGGCCGATGCCGTTTCAACGCCAGTGCTGGCAGGCCTATCTACGGGGCGAAAGCGGCCTGATCCAGGTGCCAACCGGCTCCGGCAAGACCTACGCCGCCGTCTTCGGCCCAATCGCCGCGATGCTGGCCGAGCGGGCCGAGGGGGCGCCAGGTGCCCAGCTGGGCCTGCGTTTGCTGGTGCTGACGCCGCTGCGGGCCCTGAGCCGCGATCTGCAGCTGGCGATCGAGGCTCCGATCGCCGCCATGGGCTGGCCGTTGCGGGTGGGACTGCGCAACGGCGACACCAGCAGCTCCCTGCGCAGCAAGCAGCTGCGCCAACCGCCCGAAATCCTGATCACCACACCTGAATCCCTCTGCCTGCTGCTGGCCAATCCGGCCGCCCCCGTCCTGTTCGCCGGACTGGAGGCGGTGGTGCTCGATGAATGGCATGAGCTGATGGGCAGCAAACGGGGTAGCCAGTGCGAACTGGCCCTGGGCTGGCTGCG
>CAIKWV010000094.1 GCA_903831165.1 uncultured cyanobacterium | reverse complement strand
GGCCCCTGCGTCAAGGGGCCGGACCAATCACCTGCCGAGCCCAGGCTCTGCCAAGCCCCTGCAGGCCATCTTGCCGGCGTGATGGCTGACCAGGCTCCTCAGCAACGAAATGACTGACCACCGCCGCCGCTGCCGGCCGTTTCGGCCAGCGGCGACCATCGGGCTCAGCAGTGGTTGGCCGGGCGCTTCGGTGGCTGAGGCGGGGAACCACGACCACCGCGGCAGTGTGGACTGCCTGGCAAGCCAAGGGGCACAGCATTGTTGAACGCCTTGGCTGGGCCGGCTGCTGGCCAGGCTGATCGCCTCAGCTTGACCTGAGCCCCTAGAAGGTTCTGGCGGCTTAGTTCAGGCCCAGAGGCTTCAAGGGTCCTACGGGACCATCAGGCCGCCACGGGTTCAGCCAGGGCCGCGTCCTCGGGCAGCACGCTGGAGGCCAGCAGATCCCTGAGTTCATCGCCCTCGATCACCTCCTTCTCGAGGATCTTCTGCGAGATCGATTCGAGCAGCTCGCCGTTGTGGCGCAGGATCGTCAGGGCCCGGTCGTGGGCCCGGTCCACCAGGGCGCGCACCTCGCGATCGATCGCCTGGGCGGTGGCATCGCTGACGACGCGGCGGGGGTTGTTGGGGCCGCCAAGGAAGCGGCTGCCGCCCTGCTTGTCGTAGGCCAGGGGCCCCAGGGTTTCGCTCATGCCGTAGGTGCCCACCATCTGCTCTGCGATGTCGGTGGCCCGTTGCAGGTCGTTGGCGGCGCCGGTGGTGACCTCACCGAAGACGATCTCCTCGGCGCTGCGGCCCCCCAGCAGGGTGGCGATCTGACCTTCGAGATCCTCCTTGGAGTTGAGGAAGCGCTCCTCGGTCGGCAGTTGCAGGGTGTAACCCAGGGCCGCCATGCCGCGGGGCACGATCGAGATCTTGGCCACCTTGCTGCCACCCGGCATCAGGTGGCCGACGATGGCGTGGCCGACCTCGTGATAAGCCACCACTTTTTTCTCATCGGGCTGCAGGACCCGGCTCCGCTTCTCAAGGCCCGCCACCACACGCTCGATCGCCTCGTTGAGATCCCCTTGCTCGACCGTGGTGCGCATGGCACGTGCGGCCAGCAAGGCCGCCTCATTGACGAGGTTGGCCAGATCGGCGCCAGCAAAACCGCTGGTGGCCTGAGCGATCTTGTCGAGATCAACGCCTGGGGCCAGTTTGACTTTCTTGGCATAGATCTCCAGGATCGTCTTGCGACCGGAAAGATCGGGGCGGTCCACCAACACCTGACGATCGAAACGACCGGGACGCAGCAGGGCGGCATCCAGAACTTCGGGCTGGTTGGTGGCGGCCAGCACGATCACGGGCTTGTCCTGGGCGGCGAAGCCATCCATTTCGGTGAGCAGCTGGTTAAGGGTCTGCTCCCGTTCGTCATTGCCGCCCATCATGCCCATGGAGCCGGCGCGACTCTTACCGATCGCATCAAGTTCGTCGATGAAGATGATGCAAGGCGCCTTCTTCTTGGCCTCTTCAAACAGATCGCGCACCCGGGCGGCGCCGGCGCCAACAAACAGCTCGACGAACTCGGAGCCGCTGATGATGAAAAAGGGCACGCCCGCCTCGCCGGCCACCGCCTTGGAGAGCAGGGTCTTGCCGGTGCCGGGAGGGCCCACCAGTAGCACCCCCTTGGGGATACGGGCGCCGATGGCGGCGTAGCGCTCCGGCGTCTTGAGGAAATCGACGATCTCGGTCAGCTCGGTCTTGGCCTCATCGACACCGGCCACATCGGCAAAGGTGACCCGGGATTCCTCATCGGGGACATAGACCTTGGCCTTGCTCTTGGTGAAGCTGAGGGCCCCCTGGGCGCCGCCCATGCCACTGCGGCGGGCGAAGAATTGCAGCACCACAATGAAAATAAGTGGCGGCACGATCCAGCTCAGAGCCGTGGTGATGAAGCTGGGCTTGCGCGGTGGCGCCGCGGCGAACTCCACCCCATGCTTCTCCAGCCGCTGGGGCAGCTCCATGTCGAAGATCGGCGTGGTGGCCAGCACCGTGGGCGCGTCTTCGGCCGGGGCCTCCTTGAGTTCGTAGCGAATCTGATCGGAGGTGATGTAGACGCGCTTGACGTTGTCGGCATCCACTTGGCCGATGAACAGGGAATAGGGCACCCGCGGCACCTGGTTGGCCGGATTGGGCAGGAAGTTGCTGACCAGCAGCAGCACGCCGAAACCGATCAGCAACAGGTTGATCACCCCGAAGCGCCGATTCGGGCGATTGTCGTCCTGGCGGATGGCCATGCTGCAACGGGCGGTCGTGGCGTCAGGCTAGGCGTGTGTGCCACCCTCCGGATCGCCCGCCGGTGGGGAGAACCGAATGCCAGCCAGGGGCCTGTCCCTGGGCCTGTCCCTCCAGCCCCTGGTCCCATGTGCGGTCGCTACAGCCTCACCACCGCGATCGATCAGCTGCTGCCAAAGCTCCAGGGGCCGCTGCCGCCGGGGCTGGTGGAGCACTACGCGCCGCGCCAGCAGGTGCGCCCCGGCGAGCCGGTGCTGCTGCAACGCCAGGAGCACGGCCGCCTGCAGGTGGGCCTGGCGCTGTGGGGCTTTCTGCCGGAGTGGAGCAAGGATCCGCTGGGGATGCGCCGGCCGATCAACGCCCGCAGCGAAACCGTGGCCGAGAAACCCTTCTTCCGCGCCGCCTGGCGCCATCGCCGCGCCCTGCTGCCCGCCGACGCCTTCTTCGAATGGCAGAGCCGCATCGACGCCAGCACCGGCCTCACCACCAAGCAGCCCTGGCTGTTTCGCCGCCGCGATCGCGCCCCGTTCTGGCTGGGCGGGCTGTGGGAGCGCTGGATCGGCCCCGATGGCGGCGAACTGGAGAGCTGCTGCGTGCTCACCACCGCCCCGAACGATCTGCTGCGGCGGGTGCATGACCGCATGCCCGTGGTCATCCCCGAGGGGCTGGAGCAGGCCTGGCTGGACCCGGCGGATGGGCCGGGCCTGCGGATCCTCGAACCGCTGATGGCGCCCTGGGATCCGGCTGCCTGGGAGGCCGTGAAGCTGGAGGTGGCGCCGCTGTCCGGTGGTTCCGGCGCCGCCCGCCCCCGAGCCTCCGCTGCGGAGGGTCCCGGGGCTGGCGCGTCGGCTTCTGGCAGACCTGCCATGGGCAGTTCCGGCCCCCAGCAGCTCGACCTGCTCGGCTGAACGCCGCCGGGCGGCAAGACAGCGGGACGGCCCTCGCGACCAAGCGCTGCCGCCGAAAGCTGCCGGGCTGACCATCGCCCGCCGACAAGGCCTTGGGCCCTGGGGCCAGCGGTTGCTCACAATCTGCGGCCTGGCCAGGGGCACCGGCGGGCTGGTTCAGCGACTAAACAGGAATCACCGCTGCATGATCGCCACCATGAGCCTGGACCAACTCGATGCCTTCCTGGCCCATGCCCACGGCGATCCGGCCCTGGATGGGCAACTGCATGAACCGAAGGAACTGGCGGATTTCCTGGCCCTGGCCCGCGGCGCCGGCTTTGACGTCGATGAAAACGACGTGATCGCCGCGCAGGTGCGAGCGGAGCAGGGCCTCAGCGATGAGGAGCTGCAGCGCCGGGCGGGAGAGGAGGCGCGCCGGTTGCGCCATTTCATCCCGGGTTGAAGCCCGGCCGTTCGCCTGCCACTCCCCACCGCACCCCGATGCCGGCTTCTCCCGATCCAGCGGCTGCCTCCGACCCAGTGGCTCCCGCGGCTGCCTGCGCCTCCGGCACTCCCGGAGACGCTGCGGCCAGCCGGCCGGCCTGGCAACTGCCGGGAGGCCGGGAGCGGGTGGCGGCCTATCCGCGGCCGCCAGTGCTGGAGCCCTGTAGCCGCCATCTGCGGGTGGAGGCCCTGGGCCAGGTGCTGGCCGACACAGAGCGCTCACTGCGGCTGCTGGAGACCTTCCATCCGCCGACCTTCTATCTGCCGCCGGAGGGGATCGAGCTGGCCTGGCTGCAGCCGGCTCCCGGCCACAGCTACTGCGAGTGGAAGGGGGTGGCCCGCTATTTCGATGTGGTGGTGCCAGGGGATGCTGGCCTGCCCCGGCGCCTGAGTCGGGCGGTATGGCAGTACCCGGAGCCGGCGCCGGCCTACGCCGCCCTGGCCGGCTGGTATGCCCTCTATCCAGGTCTGATGGATGGCTGCTGGCTCGACCGCGAGCGGGTGATCCCCCAGCCCGGCGGCTTCTATGGCGGCTGGATCACCTCGGAGCTGGAGGGGCCGTTCAAGGGGGATCCGCTGCATCCGGAGCTGGTCTGAGCTGCAGGCTGGCGCCATGGCGTTGCACCGTCTCCAGGCAGGCCAGCAGCAGCTGGTGGCGCAACAGGTGGTACGCCTCGATGTCGGCACTGGCGGCGAAGGCCTCCAGCCGCAATTGCACGCCGCGGCCATCCATGGCCGCGAGATGGACGCGCCGGGGCAGATCCGCCGCCACGGCGGGGTTCTGCTCCAGCTGCTGGCTCAGATCCGCGCCGATGGCCGCCACCCGGGGCAGATCCTCCGGGCGCAGCGGCAACTCCAGCACCAGGCGGCGATGGTCGCGGCGGCTGACATTGGCCACCGCAAAGGTGGCGAAAATGGCATTGGGCACAAACAGCCGCTCGCGCTCAGGAGTCAGCAGTTCGCTGTAGTACATGCCGATGTGTTGCACGGTGCCGGCCAGCCGGCGATCGGGCAGGTCGATCTGATCGCCGACGTTGAAGGGGCGGTAGACGTAAAGCATCACGCCGCTCAGCAGGTTTTCCACCAGCGCCTTGGAGCCGAACCCGACCGCCGCCGCGCCGATGCCGCTGGCGGTGAGCAGCAGCAACGGTGACACCCCCAGCAGGCGCAGCACCTCCAGGCTGGCCAGCAGCAGCACCGCGGCGCTGATCAGCTTGTCGATCAGATCCATCAGAAAGGCCCGATCGCTGGGGCTGCGCCGGCTCAGCCAGCCGGCCGGCAGCTCCTCATGGCCGAGCAGCACCCGCTTGCAACGCAGCAGCGTCCAGGCCAGGCCGACGGTGACCACCAGATCGCGCACCTCCTGACCATCGCGGGGCAGGTTCCAGCCGAAGCGATCCAGCAGATCAAACAGCCACCAGCCCAGGCCGCCCAACAGCACGGTGGCACTCAAGCTCAGCCGGGCCCGCTGCAGCAGGGCACGGCCCAGGGAGCCCCTGGGGCAACGCCCGGCCAACAGCTGCAGCCCCAGCCAGGCTGCGGCCGCCAGCAGCAGGGTGAACACCAGCAGGGGGAGCTGGTAAGGCAGCAGTCCAGGGTTCATGGTTGGCTCGAGGCAGGGCCGGCGGGCTGGTCCAGCTGCCAGAGCAGATCGGGACCCAGACGGCCAAGGTTTTCACCCTCCCAGTCACGCACCTGCCCCATCACCGACAGCCCCAGATCCCCCAGGGGCGTGCGGGCCGCCACTCCGCCCAGCAGCTTGGGGGCAATCACGGCGGCGATGTGCTGCACGCAGTCCTGGCGCAGGGCCGCAGCCGCCAGTTCGGGGCCGCATTCCCATAGCACCTGGTTGCAGCCGCGCTCCGCCAAGGCCTCCAGCAACGGCAGCGGTTCACAGGCGGCCAGGGGCAGGCGCTCCACCCCCAGCCGATCGAGACGCTCGCAGGCCTCAGGCGACGCCTCCGGTCCGTGGGCCACCAAGGTCGGGGCCATGGCGGTGTCCCAGAGCTGGGCGGTGGCGGGGAGATCCAGGCGGCGGCTGCACACCACCCGCAGCGGCTCGGGGCTGCGCTGGCCGCGGCTGGTGAGCAGGGGGTCATCAGCCCGCACGGTGCCGCCGCCGACGATCACGGCATCGACCTCGGCGCGCAGGCGATGCACCCAGGCGCGGGCGGCGGGGCCACTGATCCACTGGCTCTCGCCATTCGCCAGGGCGGTGCGGCCATCGAGGCTCATCGCCCACTTGAGGATCCCCAGGGGCCTGCCGCAGCGGATGCGGTGCACAAAGGCCCGGTTCAGCTCCAGCGCCTCGGCCTCCGCCACCGCCTCGATCACCTCGATGCCGCAGGCCCGCAGGCGCGCCAAACCGCCGCCCGCCACCAGCGGATTGGGATCGGCCATCGCCACCACCACCCGGGCCACCCCAGCGGCG
>CAIKWV010000093.1 GCA_903831165.1 uncultured cyanobacterium | reverse complement strand
CAGGCAAGCGATTGCAGATTCATTGCACTGAGCAAAGTTCAGCAGCAGATTTTTGCTGCCGAGAAGAAGCAGAAGAATGCTTGCTTAACACATCGCAATCTTGCTCTTGACATCTATAGGAGCATCCAATGGCAGGTCATGTAGAGCTTGCGGCTGCGGGTCTTGAGCAACACGCCCTCGTCGAGATAGGGCCACGCCTCGATCGGAGTTTCGAGCCTGGCGGCCTGGGCCGCTGACCGGGAGAGAGAGGCGCCCATCAACCACTCCAAATGCGTGGTCCTGTACTGGCGCGGTAGCTCGGGATTTGCTGTCGCATTGCTGTGCCCTTGATACGGTGCACGAAGTGGGGGTGCGGTCGATGCTGCGCGAGCTGATCTTGGCCATCGGCATTCCTCTGATCCTGATGCTCCTGGCCGTGCTGGCGTTGGAGCAGTGGCGTGATCAGCTGTCAACGTGAATGCCACCCAACCTTCAACCCCATGAAAACTCCTGGCCATGACCCGTGAGCCCATCCGCTTCACCGATGGGGCTGCATACGACCGCTTCATGGGGGTCTGGAGCCGCCTCGCCGGCCAGGATTTCCTCGACTGGATCGCGCCGCAGCCTGGCCAGCGTTGGCTGGATGTGGGCTGTGGCAATGGTGCCTTCACGCAGTTGATCGTCAAACAGTACGAACCCTTCTCGATTGCCGGCATCGATCCGTCGGAAGCACAACTCGCCTTCGCACGGCAGCATCCAATTCTGCAAGGCGTGGACTTTGTCAACGCTGACGCCATGGCCCTGCCATTCCCAGACGATGCGTTCGATCTTGCGGTCATGCCGTTGGTGATCTTCTTTGTGCCTGAACCGGCACAAGGTGTCGCCGAAATGGCACGTGTTGTTGCCGCGGGTGGAACAGTGGCCGCTTATGCCTGGGACATGGATGGTGGTGGCTTCCCTTATCAAATCGTGAATGAAACTCTGGGCGCCGTCGGCAGGTCCGCCCCCATGCCACCCAGTGCCGGCTCCTCCCGCCTGGATGTGTTGGGTGATCTCTGGACCACCGCCGGCTTGATCGGCATCCAGAGCAAAACGATTGAGGTGGAACGCACCTTTGCTGATTTCGACGATCTCTGGAACACCGTCCTCGGGGGGCCGAGCGCTGGCCAGACCCTGGCGACCATGAACGAGCAGGAAGTCTCTCGATTCCGGGAATTGCTGGAAGCCCGCCTGCAGCCGGCTGGCGGCAGCCCGATCACACTGTCCGGCCGGGCCCATGCCATTCGGGGCACGGTGGCAGAGCGGTGATGCGTTGACTCAGGGGTCGTTATCCGGGCCGCACCGATCCGGGAGGCTTGTTTGTGGGGGGACTGAGTGCATCTCCGTCTTTGCGCGTCGGCCTGGCCCAGGGCCGATGGCAACAACGATGGAACCGTCACAGATACCCGTCCTGGCCTCGCTATCAGCGGCCATGACGACAGTTCCCAAAAGATTGAGAAAGGATGACCGCAGTCAGAGCGGAAGAATGAAGGGCTGGAGACCGATGTTGCTGCTGGTCCTGCTGGCAGTGCCCCTGCCCACCATGGCGGCTGGTGTGCTTCGCGTAGGTGTTCTCGATGGCTCACCCCCCTGCTCTCAGCAGCAGGCGAGCGGTCAGTGGCAAGGACGTGCGCTGGATCTCTGGGAGCTGATCGCTCGCCGAGAACAACTGCCTTACGTGCTGAGGGGTTACCCAAACCCAGGCAGCCTGCTAAACGCCACCGAGTCGGATCAGATCGACATCGGCGTCGGCTGCCTCACCGTTTCACCAGAGCGCGTGGGCCGCTATCGCTTCAGCTTGCCGTTTCAGGAGGAGGGCCTGGCCCTGTTGAT
>CAIKWV010000092.1 GCA_903831165.1 uncultured cyanobacterium | reverse complement strand
GCCGACGTGCATCTCCTTGGCGATGTTGGGGCTGGAGAAGTCAACGATCACCGGCGCCGCAACAGCGCCACCCTCGGCGGCCAGGGGTACCCCCAGCCGGGGATCGCCGAGCCGCCTTTGCACCTCCGCCGCCAGCACCTCGGGCCGCAGCGTCAGGTTGAGGAACCCCGGACCGGCGATCTGGGGCGTCAGGCAGAGAGCGCCAAAGGCGTCATCGGCCTCCAGCTCCGTCAGCAACGCGGTCGCGATCTGGCGGGGGGCCTGCTGGAGGGGCTTGGCCAGGGCCAGGGCGCCATTGGCCTGAAAGTCACCGAACTCGGGCTTGCTCGCCGGCGCCAACTGGGGATCCAGCGGCCGGCCGGCGGCGCGGGCTTCGGCGGCGGCTTCGGGGAAGGCCCGCTCGATCGCCGCGCGCAGCTGGGTGTCGAGGGCTTGGGCGAAGCGGAGCATGGGCGGCGGAAACAACCGGCGGGGCACCCGCAGTGGCCGGCGCCGCCCTGATCATCCCCCCTCGCGCCGCCTGCCAGCCTCAGGCTGCCGCCAACCCCAGCTGCTGCTCCATGCCGTCGAGCACCACGTCGGCCACCAGCTGGATGCGATAGCGGCAGTGCTGGGTGGCGCTGCAGTCAAAGGTGCCGTGCTCCCAGTATTTGTTGCTGCCGGCGCCGCCGCCGCAGAGGCCGAAGTAGGCGCAGCTCTGGCGGCAGCGCTCCACCCCGGAGCTGATCTCGGCCAGCACCCGCTGAAACTTCTCGGACTGGGCCAGGGCTTCGAGGCTGTCGTGGCGCACATGGCCGAAGCTGAAGTCGCCGTACTCCTCGGTCTGCACCGACAGCAGTTCGGGATCGAAGGTGGAGACATTGCCGCGGGCGTCGACATTGACGATCGCGAACGGGGCGTTCATGTCCGTGTTCTGCAGGCGCTCGTCGCTGCAGGCCAGGCTGGTGATGCCATCGAACTCCCGCAGCCGCAGCAGGCCGGGCTGTTCGGACATGCGCTGCCAGAAGCGCTCCAGAAACAGCTTGTAGCGTCGCTCGCCGTCGGGGCGCTCGAGGGTGGACTGGGCGTTCTCCCCCTCGGTCTCCTCCATGTTGAAGCCGACGGTGTTGATGCCGTGGCCCGCGAAGAAGTCGAACAGGGTATCGGCGTGATCGAGCGCATCGGCGGTGAGCACACAGATCACCTGGAATGGGATGCCCCGGCGCTGCAGCCACTCAATACCCCGCAGGCTGGCGGCGTGGCTGCCCAGGCCGGTGCGGGTGCGGCGGTGGGCGTCGTGCAGGAAAGCCGGGCCATCCATCGACACACCGACATGGATGTCATTGCGGATGAAGCAGTCGCACCAGGCCGCGTCGATCACGGTGGCGTTGGTCTGCAGCGACTGGACGATCGTTTCCGGGGGGAGCCCGTGCCGCGCCAGCGCCTGGCGGATGCAGGCCGTGGCGGCGTCGTAGAAGGCGATCGGCACCGTCAGCGGTTCACCGGCGTGCCACAACAACGTGAACGGACCGTCCACATAGGGGCTCTCCAACACCCGCTCCAGGGCCGCCTCCAGGATCTCCAGCGGCAGGCGACTGCGATCGTCCCGGTTAGGCAGATAGCAGTAATCGCAGTCGAGGTTGCAGAACGGGGTGGGTTGCACCACCAGCAACCGCACGGGCCCGTAGGGCATGGAGGCCACAGGCGTTACCAGTTGCGGAAGCCGCCGTTGCGGAAGCCACCGTTGCGGAAGCCACCATTGCGGAAGCCACCGTTGCCGAAACCGCCGTTGCGGAAGCCACCGTTACCGAAACCGCCGTTGTAGAACCCGCCGTTGCCGAAGCCGCCATTCACGAAGCCACCATTGCCCCAGCCGATACCGCCGGGAGTGATGAACACGGCGGCCTGGGCATCGCGACCGAGCCGCTCGGAGGCGGCGGGATCCTGCTCCTGTTCACGCACGGCCTGGGCAATCCGCCGCAGGCGGGCTTCGACGCTGCCGGCAGGGGGCTCGGCGCTCGGGGCATCGGCGCGGACCATGCCGGTGGCCAGGGCCATGCCGGGATCCATCGGCAGGGAGGCCACGATCAGCAGGATGCCGAACAGGCGGGAACGGGAAAGAAACGCCATGGGAGCAGGGCGGCAGCGGTGAAAGGACGAAAGCGGATGAAAGCGAACAGAGCGCGGAAAGGGGATCAGGTTCCCGGTTTTTGGACGCCACCGGGGGCTGCGCCGGGCGGCAGAGGACGGATCGCCTCCACCCCGAGCAGCACCGATTCGAAATAGGAGCGGATCAGATCGGGCGGCAGGTTGAGGCTGCTGCCCGGTCCGATCCAGGGATCGATGGCCGCCACCGCCGCAGGGGTGCCATCGAGGTAGCCCTGCAGCAGCCGGGCGATGGCCAGATTGACCAGATTGCGGAAGGCGGAGTCGTTCTCCGGCAGCACGCAGGCGACGGCGAAGCGCTCATAGGGCTCCTCCGGCGTCAGGGCCAAGGCGGGACCACTCTGGGCGCGGGCCAGGCTGGCCAGCAACAGGCTGTCACCAATGACCCCCTGCACCGATCCGGCCCGGAGCGCCGCCACCGCTGCGGCCAGGTTGGGGAGGGGAACGGCGATCGCCTTCGGCTGCATGCCCTGCAGCTCAGTCGCGGCCAGGGAGTCGGCCACCACGCCGATGCGCTGGCCGCTCAAGGCGGCCGGCGAACCGTCAAAGCGGCCGGCGGGAGCCAGCAGACGCAGCCCCGAAAGGCCGATCGGCAGGGAGAAGTCGAGTTGCTGATCCCGCTCCCAGGTGAAGGGCACGCCGCAGGCGAGATCCGCCTTGCCGCTAGCGATGCTCTGGCCCAGGGCGGCCCCATCCTTGACGCCCAAGAAGCGCAGCGTCACCGGGCGACCGACGGCCGTGCTCAGCTCCGCGCTGATCTGCCGGGCCACCGCCACGCCGTAGCCCTGGGGTTGTCCCTTGGCATCAAAGCTGAGCAGGGGCGAAACCTCCGGGATCCCGACCATGACCAGTTCACCGCTGCGGGCCACCCGATCGACCACGCCCTCGGCGCGGGCCTGGGCCATCGGTGCCAGGGCCGCCAGCAGGCTGAGCGTGGCGGGCAGGAGGCGGGACAAGGGGTATCGCGGCACGGAAATCAGCTCGCGGCAGAGAGAGCGCCCACTCTGGCAACAAGCGCACGACCTGTCAGGACCGGGATGCCAGCCGGAGCGATTGTTCACAGAGTCCTCGCCGGCCCTTCAGCGCCGCGCTCAGCCGCGCCCGCCGCTCAAGGGCATCGGCACAAAACGCATGCTGATATCGAGCCAGGGACTGCGGGTGATCGGCGCACTGGTGGAGATCAGGTCGATGCCGCTGCTGGCATACGCAGCCAGTTGGCCGGGCTCCACGCCGGAGGCCTCCAGCAGCACCGGCTGGCCCCGTTGTGCCGCCAGTGCCCGCAGCCCGGGCACGATCGCCGCCAGCGCCGCCGGCTCCAAGCCATCGAGCAGCACCGCATCTGCACCCGCCACCACAGCGGCCCTGGCCTCCGATTCGGTTTCCGCCTCAACGATCAGCCGCGCCGGCCAGGGGGCGCTGGCCCGCACCGCCGCCACAGCCGCCGCCACGCCGCCGCCCCAGGCCAGATGGTTCTCCTTGAGCATCGCCGCATCGTCCAGCCCCAGACGATGGTTGAGGCCGCCGCCGCAGCGCACGGCGTATTTCTCCAGCACCCGCAGACCCGGCGTCGTCTTGCGGGTATCAGCCAGGCGCACGCCCGTGCCCGCCAGCGCCGCCACCAGTTCGGCCGTGGCCGTGGCAATGCCGGAAAGGCGCATGGCCAGATTCAGGCCCGTGCGCTCGGCCGCCACCAGGGCCGCCGCCGGCCCCTCCAGCTCCAGCAGGGGCTGGCCGGCCCGCACCGGCTCGCCGTCCGCCACCAGCAGGGCCACCTGGCAGCGCGGATCCAGCAGGGCCAGCAGCGGCTCCTGCAACACCCCGCCGCAGAACACCCCGTCGCGGCGAGCGAGCCATTGGGCCCGGCCCCAGCTCTCCACCAGGGCGGCGGCCGTCAGATCGCCCCGCCCCAGGTCCTCATCCAGCCAGTCGGCCAGCATTCGGATCAGCGCAGGGGTGAGGGGCAGCACGGGCGGCATCGGGCTCGAACAACCAGCGGTACCGCCCATCCAACCAGCCGCTGGCCCTACCCCCTGCCATGGCCGCTGCCGGTCCCCTGGGGGCTCCTGGCACAGCGGCCAGCTGGTCTGGATCAGCTGACAGGGCCATCAGCCCCACCGGTGCAGGCCGGCGCTAGAAGCTCGGCAAAACCTTGTCGCATCAGGGCCAGGGCCCAGCCCACAGCACCCCTGAGACCAGCAACAACCGCCGGCACCATCCCCACAGAAGGCCCGAGAACGCCCTGAAAAACCACCACAACAAAACGAAGCCCGGCAGCTGAATCGATTCAGGCGCCGGCAGCGGCGCTGCTGCAGCCTCCACACCCACGGATCCACCCGCCCCACCACCGAGACTGACCGCTGCCGAATCGGATCGCCCCAGAGGCGGGGAGGGGGGGCAGACCCAGCCCCGCCAGGGTGCCGAGGGTCACCGCTCAAAAGTCGCCTAAGGTCCTTTCACTTTTTCTTAGCCCTTGGACTGGGATCACGGCTACTACGCCAACAGCACCTACACCTGCGGCTTCTACCGGGAAACGGCTCCGAACTGGCTGGAT
>CAIKWV010000091.1 GCA_903831165.1 uncultured cyanobacterium | reverse complement strand
TGGCCAGGCACATGGAGCAACCCGGCTCGCGCCACTCAAATCCAGCCGCGCGGAAGACCCCATCGAGGCCCTCGGCCACGGCGGCGGCGGCCACCTGCTCGCTGCCCGGCACCACAAAGGCCGTGATGCCCGGGGCAACCTGGCGGCCCCGGGCAATGGACGCGGCGGCCCGCAGGTCGCTGAGGCGGCCGTTGGTGCAGCTGCCGATAAAGCAGACATCCACGGGCAGGCCAGCGATCGGGGATCCGGGGGCCAGATCCATGTAGCGGTAGGCCTCTTCCGCCAGGGGACGCTCTTCGGGGTCCATCTGATCAGCGGTGGGCACGGTTTCGTCGACGCCGATGCCCTGGCCCGGGGTGATGCCCCAGGTAATGGTGGGGGCGATGGAGGCGGCGTCAAAGACCACCTCATTATCGAAAACGGCGTCGGGGCCGCTGGCCAAGGAGGTCCACCAGACCACGGCCTGGTCCCAGGCCTCACCGGCAGGGGCGTGGGGGCGACCCTGGAGATAGGCGAAGGTGACGGCATCCGGGTTGACGTAGCCGCAGCGGGCGCCGCCCTCGATGGCCATGTTGCACAGGGTCATGCGCTCTTCCATCGACAGGGCCTCGATGGCGGGTCCGGCGAATTCGTAGGCGTAGCCAACGCCGCCCTTGACCCCCAACACGCGGATGATGTGCAGGATCAGGTCCTTGGCATAAACGCCGTCCTGGAGACAGCCGTTCACCCAGATGCGCCGCACCTTGAGCTTGTTCATTGCCAGGCTCTGGCTGGCTAGTACATCACGCACCTGGCTGGTGCCGATGCCAAAGGCGATGGCGCCGAAGGCGCCGTGGGTGGAGGTGTGGGAATCGCCGCAGGCGACGGTCATGCCCGGTTGGGTCAGGCCCAGCTCGGGGGCGATGACATGGACGATGCCCTGACGGCCGCTGCCCAGGCCATGCAGGCGGATGCCGTACTCAGCGCAGTTGGTCTCCAAGGTGGCCAGCATTTCTTCCGCCAACGGATCGGCAAACGGCCGCGCCTGGGAGGTGGTGGGCACGATGTGATCCACCGTGGCCACGGTGCGCTCCGGATGCCGCACCCCCAGCCCCAAGTCCCGCAGGGCCGTGAAGGCCTGGGGGCTGGTGACCTCATGGATCAGGTGCAGCCCGATAAACAGCTGGGTGGCGCCCCCGGGCAGCTCGGCCACCCGATGCAGATCCCAGACCTTGTCGTAAAGGGTGCCGGCGCTCAAAGCCTTTCCAGCCAACAAGGATCCAGCCTAGAAGCTCGGGGGGGTGGTGACAGCGGAGGCCGATCCGGCCTGCGGCGGCGCGATCCTCAGGCATGAAGCATGGGGGACTTGGCGGCGAAGTCCCGCCGGTGGGGGAGCCAAACCGTCTGCAAACCCACCGAGCTTCCGCATCAACTCCGCCCCCGTCGCCAGGTTGTGGCTACGGTTGTGGTCATACATGAGGTTGAACAGTGAAAACGATCGGTGTCAGGGAGTTCAGGGACAAGGAGAGTTCAATCCTCGCCGGCGGTGAGACCCTGGTGATCGAACGACACGGCGAGCCGATCGGTTTTTTTGTGCCGATTACGTCTAAGGACCGGCGGACCGGACGCGAAGTGATCGGCCGACTCGGCAGGCTCGTTGATGACCTCGCCTGCCGCTCGGGCATCG
>CAIKWV010000090.1 GCA_903831165.1 uncultured cyanobacterium | reverse complement strand
CCCAGATCGACGAGTTCGTTGTGGGCCAGGGCCCAGCCGTAGCACTTGCGGCAGACGGAGCGGGAGGCCTCGCAGGTGAGGGGCGAGCGGGCAAACAGGCTGCGAACGCCCGCATCCTCGATCGCTTTGGCCAGGGGCACGTCGATCTCAGTGTTGCGCTCCGCCAGCACTTCGCCGGTGGGGCTGATCACCTGCGCGGCTGCCAGGCGACCGATCAACTTGGTGCCGAAACGCCCCTTCTCATCGGCATCGATGACGATGCCGCGGGTCGTGCCGCAGTCCTCTTCGCGCACGATCACGTCCTGGGCCACGTCCACCAGTCGGCGGGTGAGGTAGCCCGAGTCGGCGGTGCGCAGGGCGGTGTCCACCAGGCCCTTGCGGGCGCCGTAGGAAGAGATCACGTATTCGGTGACCGTCAATCCCTCACGGAAGTTGGTGCGGATCGGCAAGTCGATGATTTCCCCCTGGGGGTTGGCCATCAGGCCGCGCATGCCCACCAGCTGGCGGACCTGGGACATGTTGCCCCGGGCCCCCGAGTTGGCCATCATCCAGACCGAGTTGAGCGGATCGTTGTCGTTGAAGTTCCGCCGCACCGCCGCCACCAGGCGCTCATTGGTTTCGGTCCAGGTGTCGATCACCTTGGTGTGACGCTCCACCTCCGTGATCTCGCCGAGCCTGTAGCGCTCCTCGGTTTCGGTGATCTGCTGCTCGGCTTCGGCCAGCAGGGCCGCCTTGTCGCTGGGGATGCGCAGATCGTCGACCGAAATCGAGACGGCGGCCTGGGTGGCGTAGTGGAAACCGAGATCCTTGAGCTCGTCGGCCATGGCCGCGGTGGCGGCAGTGCCGTGGTGCTTATAGGCCCAGGAGACGAGATTGCGCAGGGCCTTCTTGTCGATCACCCGGTTGCGGAACGGCGGCGCCTGCTTGCTGAGGGCCGAGCTGCCGTTGATCGGCTCGAGGGCAGCGGCCTCCTTGGCGGCTGCCTTGCTGCTCTTTTTGCTGGACTTCTTGGCGGGGGTGGCGGTCATGGGGCGATCGGCGAGGTCAGCGCGGAAAGGAAAGGCAGGTCTGGAAGGCCAGAAGGTGCTCAGGCGGCAGCCACGGCGGCGATGATGGTGTTGTTGATAACGACACGGCCGACGGTGGTGAGCAGGTAGCGACTGATCAGAGCGCCGTCCTCATCGAAACGGTCGCGGCGGAACTTCCACTGCTCCACCCGGGTGCCGTCGCTGAGGGTTTCAGCCGATTGAGGTTCCTGGTCCTCGTCGTCACTTTCGACCTCACCGTTGAAGCGCACCCAGATCCAGTCGTGCAGGGTCAGGTGCTTTTCTTCGAAGGCGCCGATCACATCGTCGAGGTCGGCGTAGGTGCGGCTGCGATCGCCGTAGGTGGGGCGGATGGCGCCGGGCTGCTCGGCCGTCAGGTAGTACGCCCCGAGCACCATGTCCTGGGACGGGGTGATGATCGGCTCGCCGGTGGCCGGCGAGAGGATGTTGTTGCTG
>CAIKWV010000089.1 GCA_903831165.1 uncultured cyanobacterium | reverse complement strand
GCCCCGGACGGCGAGCTGAGCCCGCGCCATCGGCGCCTGGCGGAGATCACCGAGATGATCCACACCGCTTCCCTGGTCCACGACGACGTGGTGGACGGAGCCGACACCCGTCGCGGCGTGGCCACGGTGCACAGCCGCTTCAACCATCGGGTGGCGGTGCTGGCGGGCGATTTCCTGTTCGCCCAGGCCAGCTGGCATCTCGCCAACCTTGACGACCTGGAGGTGGTCAAGCTGCTTTCGCGCGTGATCATGGATCTCGCCGATGGTGAGGTGAAGCAGGGGCTCTTCCGCTACGACACCGGCCAGAGCTTCGAGACCTACCTGGAGAAGAGTTACTGCAAGACCGCCTCCCTGATCGCCAACAGCGCCCGGGCGGCAGGCGTGCTCTCCGGTCTGGCGGAGCCGCACCTCGACGACCTCTATCGCTTCGGACGGCAACTGGGGCTGGCCTTCCAGGTGGTCGACGACATCCTCGATTTCACCGGCAGCGATCAGCAGCTGGGCAAACCCGCAGCCAGTGACCTGGCGTCGGGCTATCTCACCGCCCCGGTCCTCTATGCCCTCGAGGAGCGACCGGCTCTGGCGGGTCTGATCGAGCGGGAGTTCTGCGAGGACGGCGATCTGGAGCAGGCCCTGGCCCTGGTGCGGGGATGTGAAGCCATCCCCCGCTCACGCGCCCTGGCGGAGGAGTTCGCCCGCGAAGCCCACGGTGCCATCGATTGGCTGCCGGCCTCCGAACCCCGCAGTGCCCTGCGGGAGTTGCCTGAATACGTGCTGAGCCGCCTGTACTGAGCGGCCCCGTCCAGGCCCTTCAGCCCAGCGGCAGGTCCTCCAGGGAGGATAACCAGTGCATGCCAGCGGGATACAACCCGGCGGCGATGCCCTCAGGGCGCAGCACATGCACCTGGCAGCCGGCCGCCTTCGCCGCCTGGGCACCGGCCGGGGAATCCTCGAAGGCCCAGCTGGCACGGGGATCCACCCCCAGCCTGCGGGCCGCCAGCAGAAACACATCCGGCGCCGGCTTGCCCCGCCGCAGCTCCGGATCATCGCCATGCACCCGCACCGCGATCGCCGCCAGCCAGGGATGGGGAGCAGCCTTGAGCGCTACGGCCGCCCGGCTACTGCTGGTGGCCATCGCCATCGGAATGGACAGCTGCTGGCAGCGCTGCACCAAGGCCCTGGCGCCTGGCATCGCCGGTGCCAGGGCCAGCAGCTGCTCGGCGATCGGTTGACGCCGGGCCAGTAACGCCTCACAGCCCACCTGGAGCTGGCAATCGGCCTCAATCCAGGTCTGGACCTGCTGGGCGCAGTCCAATCGGCGGCGTCCCCGCAGCTGCAGCAGCCGCTCCGGGGTGAGCTGCAGGCCGAAATGGGCGGCGGCCCGACTCCAGGCTTCGGCGTGGCTGGGTTCGGTGTCGAGCAATAGACCGTCGAGGTCGAAAAGGCAGGCGGCGGGGCGAAGCATCGCTCCAGCCTGCCCTAAGAGCCTGTCGACCAACCGCTTTCAGCCACGGTGGACCGCCCCTTGACAGCCGGAGACCGCCCCTTGACAGCCGGAGACCCCCCTCTGCATCGGCGTTTCACCCAGCTGACTGCACTCCATACGGTCGCCTGAGGAGTGGTTCAGCAAACGCCGCAGGCTGCCAAGGGTTCAGAGCTGGTCGGGATTGGGTTCCGGATAGACATCCTCCAGGGCCGTCTCCAGGGTGGTCAGCAACAGCACCAGGGCCGCCCGGGCATCCAGTTCGTCGCTGCTCACCTCCTGGATCCAGCGATGGCAGAGCCGCTCGATGTCCTGAAACAGGGGACTGCTGCCGCGCAGCAGCGTCATCACCCGTTCGACGCTGGCCTCATCGATCTCCGGCGGCAGCCCGACGACGTAACGCCGGCCGTCATCACCGATGTAGGTGAGATTGCCATCCCCATCGAGGGTCGGGCCGGCATGGGGAGTGACGGGCTGGTCCGTCATGGTTTGAGCCTCGGACAGCACGGATTACTCCCTGCTAATGCCGCTGCGCAGACTTGCCAAGCAGGGGCCGCGCTGGCGCCCATCAGAGCTGCTGATCTTTGTCGGAACCGCTGGCGGGACGCGAGCACTGGGCTTGAATGGACCGGTATCCCTGTCCTCCATGACCCAGGTCCCCAGCGGCGATCCGGCCCACACGATCGAGTCGGTGCTGCAGGAGCAGCGCAGCTTTGAGCCGCCGGCCGCGCTGGCGGCGAAGGCCCGCATCCCCTCGATGGCGGCCTACCGGGAGCTGGTGGCGCGCGCCGAGGCCGATCCGGACGGCTTCTGGGGCGACCTGGCCCGCAGCGAGCTGCATTGGTTCGAGCCGTTCGACACGGTGCTGGACTGGAGCAATCCGCCCTTTGCCCGCTGGTTTGAAGGCGGTCGCACCAACCTCTCCTACCACTGCCTCGATCGCCATCTGGCGGGCCCCCGGGCCGACAAGACGGCCCTGATCTGGGAAGGGGAACCCGGCGACAGCCGCACCTACACCTACCGGCAGCTGCACGCCGAGGTCTGCAAGGCGGCGAACGCGCTCAAGGCCCTGGGCATCGGCAAGGGGGACCTGGTGGCGCTGTACATGCCGATGGTGCCCGAGGCGGCGATCGCCATGCTCGCCTGCACCCGCATCGGTGCCCCCCATTCGGTGGTGTTCGGAGGCTTTTCAGCTGAGGCCCTGCGGGACCGGCTGATCGACGGGGCGGTCAAGGCGGTGATCACCGCCGATGGCGGCTTCCGCAAGGACAAGGCCGTGGCGCTCAAGCCGGCCGTGGATGCGGCCCTGGCCGACGGGGCCTGCCCGTCGGTGCAGACCGTGCTGGTGGTGCGGCGCACCGAGCAGCCGATCGCCATGGAGAGCGGGCGCGATCACTGGTGGCATGAGCTGGTGGCGGGCCAGAGCGCCGACTGCCCGGCCGAGCCGATGGCCAGCGAAGATCGCCTGTTCGTGCTGTACACGTCCGGCTCCACCGGCAAGCCCAAGGGGGTGGTACACACCACCGCCGGCTACAACCTCTGGGCCCACCTCACCTTCCAGTGGATCTTCGACATCCGCGAAGACGACATCCACTGGTGTACGGCCGATGTGGGCTGGTTCACCGGCCAAAGCTACATCATCTACGGCCCGCTCTCCAATGGCGCCACCACGGTGATGTACGAGGGTGCGCCGCGCCCCAGCAAGCCTGGAGCGTTCTGGGAGGTGATCCAGAAGCATCGG
>CAIKWV010000088.1 GCA_903831165.1 uncultured cyanobacterium | reverse complement strand
GGAGAGCTACTGCCCCCAGCTGGATCTGGATCTCGAGGACCTGGCCTTCGCCGATCTGGGAGCCGTGGACATTCCCTTCGGATCGCCGGAGCCCGTGGTGGCAGCGGTGCGCTCGGCCCCCGCCACGGTGCTGGACCTGGGCCTGGCGCCGCGGATGCTGGGCGGCGAACACTCGATCAGCAGCGGCGCCGTGGCGGCGGTGGCCGAACGCCACCCTGATCTGGTGCTGGTGCAGCTCGATGCCCACGCCGACCTGCGCCACGACTGGCTGGGCAGCCACCACAGCCACGCCTGCGCCATGCGTCGCTGCCTGGAGGTGCTGCCCAGTGGCCAGCTGCTGCAGATCGCCATCCGCAGCGGCACCCGGGCGGAGTTCGAGGAGCTGCGGCAGCAGCAGCGGCTGGTGCCGCGCCCGCGCATGGTGGAGGCGCTGCAGGCCCTGCGGGGCCGGCCGCTCTATCTGACCGTCGATCTGGACTGGTTCGATCCGGCGGTGCTGCCGGGCACGGGCACGCCTGAACCGGGCGGCTTTCTCTGGGCCGACTTCGCCGAGCTGGTGGCCGAACTCTGCCACCACAGGCTGGTCGGCGCCGACATTGTCGAGCTCTCCCCCCAGCTCGATCCCAGCGGCGTCAGCAGCGTGCTGGCCGCCAAGGTGACCCGCAGCCTGCTGCTGCTGCTGGGCGCCTCCAGCTGACCCGCCAGGTCTGCGCTGGCAGTCCAGGCAGCCCCGTCAGGTCTTCAGTAGCAGCAGGTGCCGCTGGAGCGCTGTTCGCGCAGGCGGTCGTGCTGCTGGGCGATCAGCAGGATCGCCAGGGTGGGGTGGTTGTGCAGCAGGTTGAGGAAGCGCAGGCGATCCAGGCGCACCACCTCCACCGGCGTCAGGGCCACGGCGTCACTGCGATGCACCCCCTGGCGCCAGACGATGTCGCGGTAGCTGAACAGCTCGCCCGGGCGGTAACAGGTTTTCTCGCTCTTCTGACCCTGGAGCTCGATGATGCCGCGCCGCACGGCATAGATCGCATTGGCGGTGCTGCCGCGGCTGAAGACCTGGGCACCGGTGGGAAGCGAAAAGGTCTCACTGTCCACCTGATCAGCCATCAGGTCGATCGGAGCCGTCGTGAGATGGATCGTTGCAGGAGTCGCGACCAAGATCCGTCACCTCCAGGGTGAAGCAATGCAATAAGGACCAGTCATACAACCCCTGGCAACCCTTACGGGGTGTCCAGGGCTTCCATTGATCGCACTGGTGCATCCCTTTACATTCCGTTCAGGATTGCCTCAGCATCGCGCCCAGGCTCAACTGCTGATTGCCAACGCCGGGTAGGCCCTGATCGGGACCGGAGCCGGACAACACCGGCAGCCGGGGCGGGCGGGCCGTCCAGTGGTGGCAGTAGAGATCGGCCACCAGCTCCGGATGGATCGGCAACTGGCGCAACTGGCACCAGCCCAGCTCCACGCCGTTGGGCGGCGTGCAATGGCGACAACTGCGGCAGCTGGGGCGATTGCCCATTCCGCTGGAACCTGCGTTGAGGGGGGCCGCTCAAGGTAGGCAGGCGGAACCGTTCTGAGAAGTGGGGAAAACCAAATCACCGGCTTTCTCCCGCTTCCTGCAGGGAAACCGCTTTTTTTGCGCCGACTGACCCAGCGCCGGGGGCCAGCCAATCGCAGAACCCTGCCCTGAGCCTGGCTCCATAGGATCCGCCCAGCCCGTCCACCCACGCACCATGGCCGATCCGGCAACCGATCCCACGGCGCCCCTGCGGCGCACCCCCCTGGCGGAGGCCGCCCGGGCCGCCGGCGGTCGCCTGGTGCCCTTCGCCGGCTGGGAGATGGCCGTGCAATTCGGCGGCCTGGTACAGGAACACCAGGCGGTGCGCCACAGCTGCGGCGTCTTCGACATCTCCCACATGGGGGTGCTGCGGCTGCAAGGAGACGGGGTCAAGGAGGCGATGCAGCAGCTGGTGCCCAGCGACCTGTTCCGCATCGGCCCCGGCGAGGCCTGCTACACGGTGCTGCTCAATGACGCCGGCGGCATCCGCGACGATCTGATCGTCTACGACCGCGGCCGGCAGCCCGTCCAAGCCAGCGGCGACAACGGCGGCAGCCCGGGGGCGGGCGACACGGATGAGCTGGTGCTGGTGATCAATGCCGCCTGCGCCGACAGCGACACCGCCTGGATCCGCAGCCAGCTGGAACCGGCGGGCGTCCGCATCGATGACATCAAGCGAGATGGGGTGCTGCTGGCCCTGCAGGGCCCCGAGGCCGCAGCCCACCTGGAGGCGCTCAGCGGCGCCGACCTCTCCGGCCTGCCCCGCTTCGGCCATCGCCAGCTGCAACTGGCGGGCCGCGCCGGCGGCGCCGCAGCCGGGACCGAGGTGTTCGTGGCCCGCACGGGCTACACCGGCGAAGACGGCTTTGAGCTGCTGCTGGAGCGGGCG
>CAIKWV010000087.1 GCA_903831165.1 uncultured cyanobacterium | reverse complement strand
CGCTGTGGGCACGATGCCGAAGGTGACCAGCTGGCCCGCCTCGGCGGCCGCCATGCCCGCCTCCACCGTGGCCCGGAAGTGCTCGGCATCGCGGATCACGTGGTCGGCGGCCAGCACCAGCAGCAGGGGATCGGCGCCGCGGGCCGTGGCCTGCAGGGCCGCCACCGCCACCGCCGGGGCCGTGTTGCGGCCCATCGGCTCCAGCAGGATCGCCGCCGGTTCCACGCCGATCTGGCGCATCTGTTCGGCGACGATGAAGCGGTGGTCCTCGTTGCAGATCAGCAGCGGTGGCGCCAGGCGGGCCAGGCCTTTGAGCCGCAGCTGGGTCTGTTGCAGCAGGGTCTCCTCGCCGCCGCCGGCCAGGGGCCAGTACTGCTTGGGATAGGTGGCCCGCGAGAGCGGCCACAGGCGGGTGCCGGTGCCGCCGCAGAGGATCACCGGAATCAGGGGAGCTTGCGTCGGTGCTTGCGTCATGGTCGCGATCGCCGACCCGTTGAGGCCACTGGATCCACCCATTCAACCGGACACAGGCGCAGCCTTGCTGTTCAGAGGTCCAGCAGGCCCGGCGGAGGCGTGAGGCCGATCCAGCCCTCCTTGAGCTTGACCACCGGCACGATCGCCTGCACGAACGGAATCAGCAGCGGTGCCGGGGCCGGTTCGCCCGGACGCTCGATCTCCAGCAGGTCGTTGCCGGCGTGGAGCAGGTCGCGCACCCGGCCGATCAGCTCGCCCGGGCTGCCGTCGCTCTCCAGCAGGCGGGCCTCCAGGCCCACCAGGTCGAGCAGGTGAAACTCGCCCGGCTGCAGCGGCGGCCGGTCATCGGCGGCCACCAGCAGCTCCTGGCCCACCAGGGCTTCGGCGGCTTCGCGGCTGTCCACCCCCGCCAGCTGCACCACGAACAGCTCCTTGCCCGGCAGCTGGCGGCCGCGCAGCAGCTCCACCACCCGGGGCTGCTGCTGGGGCGAGCGCCCCTGCAGCCAGCGACGGCCGGGGCGGGTGAAGCGCTGGGGAAAATCGCTCATCGGCAGCACCCGCAGCTCCCCCTGCAGCCCCTGGGCCGCCACGAGCTTGCCGACGGCCATCAACTCGGGCGGGGTGGTATCGGGGGTGGCGCTGGCTTCGCCCTGGGCGTTGGCGGCGTGGTTGGGCGGGGTGGTTGGCAAGGGGGGTCTGGGGGGTTCGTTGGGGGGCTGGGCGCAGTCTGGGACGGGGCTGGGTTGATGCCCCGGAGGTTGGCTCCTTGACCCCTGGACCAGGTTGCCAGTTGCCTTGCCAGCTGAGTCCGGGTTGGTGTTGCCCTCTCGTCCTGGGGCCGGCTAGCCGTGACAAGGCGGGTTCAGCCTCAGGGCGCCCACAGCGGAGTGCGAATGGGGCCCTGGGGGGAACTGGGCTCTCCTGCTCCATGCCAACGGTTTCTGAGCCACGGACCAGGATCCGCGGACAACGATCCAAGGACCAGGTTCTCGGGATCGGGACGCCGGCTGCCAATGGGTCGGCCCCAGGCCAGCGCATCGGCACTCAACAGGAGGTTTCCACGTCGATAATGGGGGTCCTGTTCAGTCCCGCCTGCGGCGGTTAGCGATGGCCAGCCTGCCGATCCTGCCTGGCTCCACCGTGGTGGTGCGCGACCAGACCTCCATCTACAACGGCTACAAGGGCTTTGTGCAGCGCATCAGCGGTTCGATGGCGGCCGTGCTGTTCGAAGGCGGCAATTGGGACAAGCTGGTGACCATGCCACTCACCACCCTCGAGCAGGCCTGAACCTGCGGGGGGTGCGGCGCTGCCCCGGACGTTGTCAGGACCCCGCGCGCGGTGCCGCGGCATCCGCCGATT
>CAIKWV010000086.1 GCA_903831165.1 uncultured cyanobacterium | reverse complement strand
TCTTTTCGCCCTGGATCTCGCCGTCTTTGACCTCATAGGCGATGTGATGCATGCGGCGGCCGTAGTTGCGTACGAAGTCTTCGGTCGGCATCGGCAGATTGTCGAAGGAGTTGAGAAAGGACGGGGTGTTGTTGGCCGTGAACACCCGCGCCGGTGATTGCTTGTCATCGCTGATGCCCGGATGGCGGGTGACGTTGGTGGACGAGTTCATCTCGGCGATGTTGTAAGCCCCCCAGAAGTAGTAAGGCACCATCGTCAGGTATTCCAGTAGCGCGTCCTCCCGATCCCCCGCCAGCACCCGCGTGGCCAGGTGATCGATGCCCAGCACCCGCCCGGCGAGGCCATGGCGTTCGTGTTTTTCGGCCGCCTTCTCCAGCAGGGCCAGGGGTTCATCGTCCAGCAGCACCCGATCGCCCGGATCAAGGGCCGCCAGGCTGTCGAGGGCCACATCGGTGTAGCCGACGCGGTTGTAGGTGTAATCGGAGAGGAAGCTGAAGGTCAGATGCTCCAGCGCATAGAAAGGATTGGTGCATTCGCCTGGATAGACGAAGCGGATGTTCTGGGGTTCGAGGACCGACCTCACATCGCGGCAGCTGGAGCTGCTGTAGATCTCGCCGATGTAGCGGGCATTCGGACTGGCTGCCGCCAGCGGATACATCCGGTTCCAGCGGGTTGTTTCGTCTTCGTAGGTGAGGCTGAGGGGCTCCAGCAGGATCAGCCGCGGATAGGCGGGGTCGGCCTGCAACAGGTAAATGCGATGGGTTTCGTTGAGCCAGCATTCCCGGAACCGATAGGGCCCCATCAACGCCAGCTCGGCCATGTAGGCGATCCCTTGGCCGTGATCCACCTGGATCACCACCGCCGCCATGTCTCCCACCAGCTGGTTCAGCCCCGAGCTGCTCCGCCGCTCGTAGACCCTGGGCAGGTTCTGCTCGAAGAACGGTGTGTTCTGCTTGTCGCCCCGGGGCTTGTAGGTGCTGAGGTCGAGCATGGGTTGGGCTGGCACTGCCGCCTGTAATAGCAGGAGTCAAGGCCTCGGCACGGCCGCCTGGATGACGGTGGCGCCGAAACTTCAGACCACCAGCACCTCGGCATCGCGCTGGGTCTGTTGCTGTTCGCGCTGTTCGGCGCTCAGGCCGTCGGCCCCCGGCAGTCGCTCAGCCATCGCCTGCAGCCACTCCATCAGCTGCTCCAGTTGCCTATCCATCGGCAGGGCGCCCAGGCCACGTGCCAGCACCTTGGCGGTGCTGCCCGACCCCGCCTGATAGACGAAGCGGCCATGCAGGTGCTGGGGCAGGCCCTGGCGCAGCAGGCGGAAGGCGGGTTCCTCCATCGGCGTCTCCAGGGCAATGTTGGGTTTCTCGGGCCTGATGCGCGAGAAGCCGCAGCGCTTGGCCAGCAGCTTGAGCTGCATCAACTGCAGCAGCGACTGCACCGGCGCTGGAATGGCCCCGTAGCGATCCACCCAGCCGGCCGCCAGTTCCACCAGGGTCTCCTGGCTGTGGCAGTCGGCGGCG
>CAIKWV010000085.1 GCA_903831165.1 uncultured cyanobacterium | reverse complement strand
TGATCGCGGGTGTGGCCCTGGCCATCGTCTATTTCTGGCGTTGAGTCCCTAATGAAGAGATCAAAGTACAAATCCATAGATTCAGCTCAGGTTACCCATCGAAGCTTGCTTACGAAGAGGAAGATCAAACGAATAGGTTGGATCGTTTAATCCAGGGCAAAAGTGGTATTTGAGGTAAGTAATAGAGGTATATATATCAGCCTTTGCTGTTCATTAGCCCTTGCCATATCGCGAGGGCACTGATTGACCAAACGGTGCAGATTCTGCGCAGGATGGCGATGCTCAGGGCCAGCGCTGTTGATAGGCCCGCCTGCTGCAGAAGCAGGGTGGTTGCCGCTTCGTTAACGCCAATGCCGCCGGGCAGGGAGGACAGCATCCCCGCCGTGCCAGACAGCAGGTAGGTGACGATAGCGGTGCTCAAGTTGATGGGGTGAACGGGGCTGAGGGCTTGCACTAGCAGCCACAAAATCATTGATTCACAAGCCCAGATGCCAAGGCTTACGGCCGTAGCAGGTAGACAAGCACGGGCCATGGCGCCGCTGGGCAGATGGTGCCTCCAGCGATGCCGACCCCAGAAAACAGCGACCAAAACGATCAAAAGCCCTGCGGCAATCCCAGCTAGGGCCTGCCAGGAGCTGAGCACCGCCGCCAAGGAGCCCATGGTGGAGGGCACCAGCACCAACAACCACAGACCCACGGCCAGCAGGTCACAGAGTCGCTCGGCTACGAATACATGCAGCAGCGGTGCCCGAGGATAGCCCAGTTGCTGGTGCAGGCTGGTCACCCGGCTGAGTTCACCAAGTTTTCCCGGTGTCGCGGTGAGGGCAAAGCCTGCAAACCAGGCCCTGGCATCCTGCCGGCTCCAATGACCGATAGCTTCGGAACCAAGCAGCAGACGCCAGCGCCAATAACGGCCCAGGTAGGCCACAGCCAACACGGCGTAAATCGCCGGCAGCCAGAGGGGAAGCCGCGTCAGCCCCTGAACCAGGGCCTGGCGGGTTGCAGGTTCTAGGTGCACCAGGCCGGTGATCGCCAGGCCCAGCAGCACCAGGCCCAAAAGGGGCACCCATCCCAGCTGACTGTTGTGGCGCTGGGGATAAGGTTTAATCGTTGCCGTGAAACTTCGCCAGTGGGGCTCGCAAGCGGCTTGCAGGAGTTCGCGGTCGCCGCGGCTATCCCCATAGGCATGAAGTTCGATCTCCTGGAGGGGCTGGCCGAGCCAAGCCTCCAGGCGCCTCACCTTCTCGGCACCTTTGCAGTTGGCCGAGGTGAGTTGCGGGCTGGCGATGGAAGCTTCGCCGGCAAGATCACTCGTTTCCGTGGCAATCAGTTCGGCGCCCAAGTGTTGGGCCACGGGCTGGATCAGGGCCCGCGGAGAAGCCGATACGATCACTAGGCGATGCCCTTGTTGAGCATGCCAGCGCAGTCTGGCAAAGGCTTCGGGTCGCAGCCTTTGGATTAAGAGCTTGGGCAGATCGTGCTCAAGAACCTGCTGTCGTTGGCAGCATTCCGTGCCCGCTAGAATCACATTCAAATAGAATTGTTTGAACCAGGCCGTACTGCGTCGTCCTGTTTTCCAGATGAGCAAGGCAGGCAGCAAGCGGATCCAGCCCAGCACCATCCCAGCAGGTCCTCTCAAGAGGCGGTGGAACAACAACAGGCAGTCCCCTTGCAACAGGGTGCCGTCGAAGTCGAAGGCGGCAATGGAATTCACCTGGAATCCCTAAAGGAGATGTACTTATGTCCGAAGTAACTGCTCACCACAGGCACGGCAACGCCGATGGCATGGGCAAGCAGATCGCGGAAAACAACAATGCCCAGCAACGGCAAGAGCCAGTTGCGCATGCCGATGCTGACCAACCAGGTCTGCAAGACAGCAAAGAGATTCACCAGGGCAAAGCCTGCGAAAGAGCGCCTGATACTGGTGCGGCTAGACAGGAAGACAAATTTTCGGGCCAACACATAAGCCGTGACCATGCCCACGCCGTAGGCCAACAACACCGCCAGTTCAAAGCGAACCACAGTGGAAAACCCTATACGGCTGACCACATTGATCACTGCGGCCAGTCCACCGGTGATCAGGAACAGGGTGAATTCACGGCGTTGGCTGGTGGGAGGCTTGGTCATTGCAGTGCCTTAACCACCTTGCGTGCCAGATCCCGCCCAAAGCCCACACTCTCAGAGATTCCCCGATCCTCGGGGTAGTACACCGTGGTATCGGCGATCCACACGTTAGCGATGGGATTCAAAGGGGGCAAGGTATCGAGAAAATGGGTGCCGCACACGGGCTGGGCATAGCGGTAGCGGCTACAATGGCTGGCCAGAATTTCGCCATCTTGTAGTTCGGGATTGATGGCCTTCAGGCAGGCGATCGAGTCGGCGATGAAGGCCCCGTTGGGCCGGCCGTAATCGGGATGGTCCGCCGGCATGTAGAAGGGCACATAGGTGA
>CAIKWV010000084.1 GCA_903831165.1 uncultured cyanobacterium | reverse complement strand
GCCGGGCTCGAGGAGTTCGGCTCCGGGGCAGCGGCGGGCTTGGCTTGCAAGCGCCAGGCCAGATCGGCGAGCGAGCTGCACAGCAGCGGCTGGGGACTCTCGGGCGGCAGTGGGGCGGCCAGCTGCCGCAGCAGCGGCTCCAGCAGCAGCCACTGGCGCAACACCTGTCGCCAGAGGCTGCCGGCCTGGGCCCAGCGCGATAGCAGGTGTTTGGTGTGGGCGGGCATGGAAAGGCCCTGGTTCTGGTCGCGCAGCTGTTGCAACAGCTGAATACTGGGCAGCAGATCCTGCGAGCGCAGGGCTGGAGGGGGGGCACCGCCGGTGCTTAACCACTGCTGCATGGCGCTGATCTGCTGGCTGAGCTGACTGGCGATCCGGGCTTCCAGGGCGGGCAGCTGCTGCAGGGGGCGCCGGGGCCATAGCGCCCAGGTGGCGATCTGCGCCATCAGGATCCCCACCACCACCGCGAACGCCATGTTGAAGATCAGCGCCCAGCTGAACTGTTTGCCGTGATGCATCAGTTCCAGGGCCCAACAGCTCAGGTAACCCGTGCTCAGGCCCTTGAGCAGTCCCAGGTTGCGCACCAGGACACCGGTGATGAGCAGCGCAAGGCCCAGCACCACCCAGTTGACGGAGATCTCATGCAACACCATCCCGGTAAGGATGCCGATCAAGGCTCCGGCCACCATTTGACCGATGCTGCGGGCGGGGGTGAGGTCGTTCTCGTTCACGAACAACACAGCGATCACCAGCGCCAGCCCCAGCACCTGGTCACGCCCAGCCCAGAACAGGATCCCAATCGTCAGGGTGCTGGCCAGCCAGATCCGCAGACTGTTGCGCCACAGGGGGCTCAGGGAGTGAAGGGCGGCAACCATGGGGTTTCGTTTCGCCCGTTCAGGGTTGGGTGGCGGGGCTGCTGCTGAGTTGCAGCTGCAGCTGGGGCTGGATCGGCAGGCTTGGATCCCGGGGCATCGGCAGCAGTTCTTTCAGCAACTTCGCGTAGGTGATGTTCACGTTCACCGTGGCGTTGATCCGCTGCACCAGTGCGTTGATCAGACGGTCCTGGGTATTGGAGACGTTCAGTTCGCTGTCGAGGCCGGTCAGGTAGCGCAGCCGCACGTCACGGAAGGCCTCAAGGGAGGCCGCCACGCCTCGGCGGGCTGAACTCAGCTTGGCCAGGCTGGCTTCATGGTTGAAGAAGGCCTGCTCGATTCGCAGGCGGATGTCGTTGCGGCTGGCGGCGTATTGCTGGGCGGTGGCCGCCGCCTGCTTGGTCAGCGCACGGGCCTGTCCGGCCGTGGTGCCGGCGTCAAACAGCAGCCAGGTGAAGGACAAACCCACCGACCAGTCCAAGCCGCTGGTGGTGCTCAGGGGCAGGGCGGTGGAGCCGCAGCAGCCGCCCCCGCCAAGCGTGAAGTCACCGAGGCTGGTGCGGGCGCCGCTGCCTCCGGCGCTGGCGAACAGGGATAAGCGGGGCAGCAAGCCAGAGGCAGTGGCTTGGCTCTGTTGAGCCAGGGCCGTGCGGATTGCCAGGATGGCTTCGAGCTCCGGATTGCCCCGGTAGGCGGCCAGCAGGCTGGCTTCGAGATCGAGCGGCCAGCGTGGTTGCACCACGATCGGATCACTGGCGCTGGGAGTCACCTGGGGCGGCAGGTTGAGCGTCACGGCCAGCTGACGGCGAGCGACCGCCCGATCGGCCAGCGCCTGAATCAGGGACTCCTCATCGGTGGCCTGAATCGCCCGGCGACGCAGCACATCGAGTCGGGGCACGAGGCCGGCCTGCTTGAGGTCGAGGGTGTCCTGCAGGATCACCAGGTCGTTGCGCACGTTGGCGTCGTAGACGCGCACCAGCTGCTCGTCTTGCTGCAGGGAGTAATAGGCCTCACTCACCTGCAGCTGCAGGGAGCGCAATTGGTTGGCGTAGCTGTTGCGCTGCTGCTCCAAGCTGGCGCGAGCCGCGCGAACCGTGGGCGTGCGGGCGAAATCCAGCAGTGCGTAATTGAGCTGAAGGCCACCCTCCAGGCCCCATTCTCCGGATGTGGCTGCCACCGAACCCCCCTTGGGCACGTAGAAGGGTCCGGCGGTGGGAATCGATGTGCCATTGGGGCCGGGGGCGAGCAGCCCATTGGGTGCAAACAGCGGGCCGAAGCCCAGGCTGTCGTTGGGTTTGTTGGAGGTGGTGGTGCTGCGGCTGCCCTCGTAGCCACCATTGGCAAAGGCGCTGATCGTGGGCCAGTAGCTGCCCATGGAGGCCTGGAAGCGGGCCAGGGCAGCGGCCACCTGCTCCCGCTGGGCTTGCAGGCTGGCGCTGTTGGCAAAGGCGATAGCCAGGGCCTGTTCAAGGCTGAGGCTGACAATGCTGCCGGCCTGGAGTTGCTGGGGTGAGGGCAGATCCAGGGGTGGGCCGGCCACCATGTCGGCGGGCTGGATTGGGCCCGTGGCGGGCTGGTTGGCGCGGATCAGGTTGGCGGGCAGCACGGGGGTTCTGAGCACGTCACCCACCGGTTGCTCGGGCTCGCTCGGGAGCAGCTGATCGAGCGCCCGCAGTTGCGTATCCAGCTTTTGCCAGCTGCGCTCCAGCAGCTTGGTGTTCTGGGGCTGGGCTGGGGGCCGAGCTAACGCAGCCGGGGCCAGCTGGGCGGGGATGAGCCCGAGCCACAGCAGGACCAGGACGCGGTTGCGCATTGCCACGGTGATGCAGTTCAGCGCCTTGGTCGTCGCAGTCTGATTTGTGAAGCGGCTCTGCGGACCTGGGGGTGTTCGGCTTCAGGTGCGGCAGCTGATGGTCCCGGTTTGCCCAGCTCCCTCGGCTTGCCGAGCACACCGGCGATCAGAATGGCCACATAGAGCTGGCCCACGATCGTGATACCCACGCTGGCGGTGAGGCTGGTGAGGTTTCCGTTCTTCAGCACGGGGCTGCCGAGGGTGGTGAGACTGGCGAAGGCGGCTCCGAGCATGGCCGGCGCATGACCGATGCCATCGGGCAGGGCGTGTCCATGGTCCTGCAGGTTGAAGGCCGCCGGGTCGAGCACCAGCAGCGAGTTGAGCACGATGCCGCCGGTGAATCCCACCAGCAGATAACCGGCCGCCGCCCCCATCAGCAGGTCGCCATTGAAGGTCGGTTCTTCGGCCAGGGCATTCACCAGACCCCACAGCACAATCAGCATCAGGCTGAGCCATATCACCAGATGGATCACGCTCAGCTGCACGGCCAGGGTGGGGTTGAGCACCAGGGCCACCTGCCAGATCAGTTCCATGCCCAGGGCCAGGATCCAGTAGACGACTAACCGCTGCCGGCGCAGCAGCACCTTCTGGAGGCGGCGTTCGAGGGCACGGGACATCGATTCGTTTGGCGTTGGCGGGAGGCGGTTGTGCGGGAGCAGGGGTGAATCCAGCAGGACCCCCACCCCGGAGATCACGAGGTAGAGCACGCTGACCAGCCGTGGTGCCTGCTCCAGGAAGCGCAGGCCCACCAGGGCCAACACCTCAACTGCCAGAAGGCCTCGGTAGAAGGCATGGCGCTGTTGCAGCAGGCGGCTGATCACGGCCATCGGCTTGGTTCAGGTCCTTCCCAGAATTGTCGACCAGTGCGCTTCGCCATCGCGGATGGCCTGCTCGGCCTGGCGGCAGAGCATCAGCCGGGTGGCGATCCGCTCGAGCAGCTCCAGGGAGGCTGTGTTGGCGGTTGGATCGTTGAGCTCTCTGCCCAGCTCCTGCCAGCTGGGCGGAGGCTGCAGCAGGGTTTCTGGCGGCTCGGGCAGGACCTTGCGACCACGGATCTGTTGTTCCCATAGGCCGAGATGGCCAGCCATGGCCTCGAGGAACTCCGCTTCGGCCCGGTGCAACCGCACCACGAGCTGGGGATCCTGGAGGGCGGGGGGCTCGCGCACCAACCCCCCCACCAGGGTGATCAGGCGGGAGGCGGTGGCCTCGAAGTTGGCCATCAGCAGGGTGGCCGGATGGCGCTCCGGCAATGTGCCCAGCTCCTGCAGCAGGGCTGGGCGTTGCTGCCGGATGGCGATCAGCTGGTTGCGCAGGGCCCGGTAGCGGCCGATCCCGATCGGATCGGCCCCTTGGACGGTCTTACTGGGATCCACCCGTGCCGCCAGGTCGCGGAAGCAGCTCTGCAGCTGGCTGAGCAGGCCCGCCATCAGGTCCAGGCTGTTGTCGAGTCCGCGGGCAGGCCAGAACAGCCGCAGGCCCAGCAGCGTGATCAGCACCCCGAAGCTGGTCCAAAAGAAGCGGATCGGAATCCAGGTCGCCAGGCCGCCTTCGTGCACAAGCCAGCCCATCACGATGATCATGCCGCCCGCCTTGTAGCCCACCCGCAGCTTCAGCAGCCCACCCAGCAGGCGCAGGGCGCCAAGGGTGAGTGCTAGCGCCAGCGGCATCGGCACACCCCGCAATCCCTCGTAGCCGATCAGCAGCAGCACCGACCCGAGCACCGTGCCCAGCAGACGCTGCCGCCCAAGGGCAATCGCGCCGCCGTAGGTGCCGCTGGAAACAGCCAACACCGCCAGGGCCACGTATTGGCTGAACTCCACACCCGACAGGCTGGCGAAGGCATTGCCGAGCCCGGCGGTGAGGGCGGTGCGCAGGGCGTTGTGGTTGATCAAGGCGGGGCCATCCTGTTCAAGCCCCCGAGGCAGGCATGCAGCGGGCGCCCCTCCTCGGCTAGGGCCAACAGGGGCAGCAGCGGCAGTTGCAGCTGTTGGGATAGCTGTTGCCAGCGCTGGGGTTGGCGCCGTGGGGTGGGTGTGGGTTGCCCGCTGAGCTGCTGTTGCAGCTCCCCCACCGTGTGCCGCAGCAGATCGGCCTGCAGGCTCTGCTGCTCGGGCAACCCGGCCATCAGCCGCTCCCAGGCGATCCAGTGAAAGTGGGCCAGCTGCCACAGCCTCAGCCGTTGTTCCCAGCCGCTGCGTTGCAAGGCCTGATGGCGGGGCCCGCTGCGCTCCCGCGCCACCAGTTGCTCCATGCGTTGCAGGTTGTTGGTGAGCGGTGCGGGATCGAGCGGCTCGGGCCGACTTCGACGCTGCGCCAGCCAGTCGCTGTAGCCCTGCAGCTGGGTCTGCAGCGCTTGCCGCAGGCTGCGATCGGCGCTCCTCAGCTCGCTGCTGCTGTTCTGTGGCCAGAACAGCAGCCCCACTGCGATGGCCACCACGCAACCCACCACGGTGTCGAGGGCGCGGTTAAACACGTAATCCCAGTTGAGAGCTTCATGGCTGGGAATCATCAGGAACATCACGCTGGTGAGCCCGGCGGTGCCGAGGGCGCTCTGCCAGCCCAGCAGCTGCAGCAGCGGAATCATCAGCAGCAACGACACCAGCACGCCGATCCAACCGCCCAGGATCATGTGGACCAGGAAGGTGATCAGGCCGCCCAGCACCGTGCCGGCGATGCGGCCGGTGGCCGCTTGAACGGTGTGGTCATCGTTGTCGTCCACAACGATCACCACCGCCATCAGCGGATACCAGAGAAACTGAATGCGCTCGGTCCAGGAGGCGATTGCCGCGGTGATAAACACGGCCACAAATAACTTCAGGCTGTTGCGCAGCAGCAGGTTCTGCACGGGCCCCGACATTGATCGTCTGTCAGGAGCTTATGGGGATCAACCACGCTGCGCCCCGCCGACATGAGCTGGCTGCCGGTGCTCAGCCCCGATCTCGAAGCCCTGCTGCGCATGGGTCTGGCGGTGCTCTGCGGTCTCGCCGTTGGCGTCAACCGTGCCCATCACGGCAGCACGCCTCACCCCAACCGCTTGCGCGTGCATGTGTTGGTGGGTCTCAGTGCCTGTCTGATGGTGCTGGCGGCCGGTCCGGATCAGGAGGCCCGCAGCCGGGTGATCCAGGGGGTGGCCACCGGGGTTGG
>CAIKWV010000083.1 GCA_903831165.1 uncultured cyanobacterium | reverse complement strand
GAACCAGGCGACCCCCTGGTCCTGGATCAGGTATTTCATGCGGGCATGGCGCCGCTGCTGGCGATCGCCATGGTCCCGTTGCAACGCGGCGATGGCCTGCACCAGATCGAGCACATGGTCGATCGCCACCCAACCGAGGGGATCGGCCGTGCGGGCGAAGGTCTCCTCTTTGTTGTGGGTGCGGCCCATGCCACCCCCGACGTAGACGTTGCAGCCCAGGGCGCGGCCGGCGGCATCACTGAACAGCACCAGGCCAATGTCCTGCGTGAGCAGATCTACCGAGTTGTCGCCGGGAACGGTGACGGCGATCTTGAACTTGCGCGGCAGATAGGTGGCGCCGTAAAGGGGTTCGGCCCCGTCGCCGCTGAAGAGCGTCCCTTCGCTCTGGCGCGCTTTCACCTTCCGGACGGCGGCCCTGGGTTTGATGCGATAGGCCAGGTCACCCTCGACCCAGAGATCGAGATAGGAGCCCTCCGCCGCTTGGGGCGTGAGCAGATCGGCGATGTCATCGGCCAGCTGGCGGGCGGCGGGATAGCCCCCGCTCTGGGATGGCGTGGCCGGTGCCATCACGTTGCGATTGATGTCTCCGCAGGCGGAGAGTGTGGAGCCCATCGAACGCACGATGGTGCCGATCACTTCGCGCAGATCGGCCTTGGCAATGCCATGCACCTGAAAGGCCTGGCGGGTGGTGGCCCGCAGGGTGCCGTTGCCGAGGCGATCGGCCAGCTCATCGAGGGCCAAATACAGTGCAGGGGGGATTCGCCCACCAGGGCTGCGCAGCCGCAGCATCATCTGCCAGTCCTTCTCCACCCCCTTACGACGGTTGTCGCGGTTGTCCTGTTGATAGCTGCCATGGAACTTGAGGATCTGGACAGCCCCTTCGCTGAAGTGAAGGCTGCCGTTATCCAGTTCGCTGAGCAGAGGTTCCTTGAGGTGATCGCTGGCTGCCTTGAGGGCCTCGAATTTGGTCGGCGCCGATCCGATGGACGATTGGTCGGTTACCGGCGTCGGGGGCATCGTTTCGGCGGCATTCGGAATCAGTCCGAAACTAGCGAATGGCTCCGGGGCTGGTTCGAACTGGGGGCCTTGATGCTGGATTCCCGTAGCAGGCGGTCGTTGCATACAGTCGCGCTGTTCCTGCCTTGAACCATGGCCACGTTCCTGCTGGAAATCGGCACCGAGGAGCTGCCGGCCGATTTTGCCCGCCTGGCCCTCCCCCAGCTGCAGCAGGCCGTGGCCGCCGACCTGGAGGCCTGCCGGCTCGATTGCACGGCCCTGCAGGTCACCAGCACGCCGAGGCGGCTGGTGGTCACCGTGAGCGGTCTGGAGCAGCACCAGCGCGATCTGGCGGAAGACCGCAAGGGGCCACCGGCCCAGCAAGCCTTCAAGGACGGTCAGCCCACCCCAGCCGCCCTGGGCTTCGCCAAGCGCTGCGGCATCGAGGCCAGTCAGCTGGAGGTGCGCGACACCGACAAGGGCCCGTTCGTCTTCGCCCGCACCCTGGAGCCCGGACGGCCAACCCTGACCGTGCTGGCGGAGTTGGTGCCCCGCTGGATTACCGGCCTGCAGGGCCGTCGCTTCATGCGCTGGGGAGAGGGGGAGGCACGTTTCAGCCGGCCGATCCGCTGGCTGCTGGCCCTGCTCGATGAAGCACTGGTACCGGTGCAACTGCTCGATTGCGATCCACCCCTGAGCAGCGGACGGCTCAGCCGCGGCCATCGCCTGCGGGCCGAAACCGTGGCCATCACCTCAGCCGACAGCTATCAGGGGCAGCTGGCGGCCGTCGATGTTCAGGTGGACCGGTTGGCGCGGGGCCGCTGGATCCGGGAGCGGCTGGAGGCTGGCGCTGACCAGCTGGGCGCCACGATCGACCTGCCCGTGGAGCTGCTGGAAGAACTGATCGACCTGGTCGAATCGCCCCAGCTGATCGAGGGCACGATCGAGGAGCGCTTCCTGCAACTGCCGCCGGAGGTGCTCAGCACGGTCATGCGCTCCCACCAGCGCTACGTGCCCCTGCTCAAGACGGCCATCAGCGCCGATCCCCTGGCCCTGGAGGCGCACGACAGCCTGCTGCCGCGGTTCTTCTGCATCGGCAATGGGCTCGAGGCTGCCCAGGCCACCATCCGGCGCGGCAATGAACGGGTGCTGCGGGCCAGGCTGGCCGATGCGGAGTTCTTCGTCGCCGCTGATCGGCGGGTCGCCAGCATCGATCGTCGCGATCAGCTGGATCGCGTCACCTTCGCGGAGGGGCTCGGCAGCCTGCGGGACCGCTGCGAGCGGCTGGAATGGTGCACCGATGTGCTGCTCGAGCAGCTCGGCCTGGACGGCGAGACCGCCAGCCATGCCAGGCGGGCGGCCCATCTGTGCAAGCACGATCTCGTCAGTCAGATGGTCGGGGAATTCCCCGAGCTTCAGGGGGTGATGGGGGGCAAATACCTGTTGGCGGAGGGTGAGCCCAGGCCCGTGGCCCTGGCGGTGCTGGAGCATTACCTGCCCCGGGGCGCCGGTGACCGGTTGCCTAGCTCGGATGCGGGGGCGGTGGTGGCCATGGCCGAACGGCTGGAGCTGCTGCTGAGCATCTATGCCAAGGGGGAGCGACCGAGTGGTTCCTCGGATCCCTATGCCCTGCGCAGGGCCGGTAACGGTCTGCTGCAGATCCTCTGGGAACGGGGCTGGAGCCTCGACCTGTTGGGCTGGCTGCAGCGGGCCTGCGGCCATTGGGCCCAGCTCCTGCCCCAGTACGGGCTGGATGCGGAGCAACTGGCGCTTGAACTCGCTGAGTTTCTGCGTCAGCGCCTGGTCAGCTTGCTTGAGGAGCAGGGAATGGCGGTCGACCTGGTACAGGCGGTGGCCGGCAGTGGCGTGTCGCTGCAGCGCTTGTTATCGGATCCGGCCGATGCCCGGCAACGGGCGTCCCTGCTGCTGCAGTTGCGCGTCGATGGACAGCTGCAGGCCGTTCAGGCCGTGGTCCAGCGGGCCTCCAGGCTGGCGGAGAAAGGCGACCTGCCGGAGGCGGTGCTCAGCGCAGCCGGTGTGGTCAAGCCCGACCTGTTCAGCTCGCCAAGTGAAGCCGCCATGTTGGCGGTGCTGGAGCGACTGGAGCCGATCGTGCTGGGCCGCGAGCCAGGTCGCTATAGCTCCCTGGCTGCAGCCCTGGCCGAGAGTGCCCCGGTGCTGGCGGCCTTCTTCGACGGCGAACAGAGCGTGATGGTGATGGCGGACGATCCGGCCGTGCGGGCCAATCGCCTGAATCTGCTGGGCGTGCTGCGCAATCAG
>CAIKWV010000082.1 GCA_903831165.1 uncultured cyanobacterium | reverse complement strand
GTACTTCTGACAGATCGGATAGATGTTGGGCGTGTTCATGCCATTGCCCACCACAATCGCGCCCTTGTAGCCCAGTTCCCGCAGCTGGCGGATCATGTTGCCGCCGTCAACGGCCTGCAGGGACAGCACCACCAGATCGGGCTTCTGCTGCAGGGCGGCACTGATCTGGCTCTGGAAGTCCTGGTCGTTGAGCTGGGTGCGCTGCACCGTGACCGGCTTGAGCCCCTTAGCCGTGAGGGCCTTCTGGAAGATCGTCGTCTCGGCGGTGCTGTAGGCGTCGTCCTGGGCGTAGAAGACGGCCGCCCGCCGGATCTGGGGATGGAGCTGCAGGGCCTTGGCGATCGACGCGGCGCGATGACCGAGCTCTGGGCGGAGACGCGGCTGATGAAGTGGCCGATCTCGGGGATGCCGGTGGCGGTGTTGGAGGGGGCCACCACCGGCACACCGCGGCGCTGGGCGATCGGGTCGGCGGAGAAGGCCTGCTGGGACAGGGTGGGGCCGATCAGGGCGATCACGCCCCGGTTGATCTGCAGGGTGAAGGCGGCGTTGGCGCCGGGTTCATCGCTGCCGCTGTCCTCGATCTTCAGATTCAGGGGCTTGCCGTTGATGCCGCCTTTGCCGTTCAGCTCGGCCAGGGCCAGGGTCAGCCCCGTGTTCTGATCCTGTCCATAGGCACTGGCGTTGCCGCTGAGGGCCAGCACCGCCCCCAGGGGCACCCCCTGGCTGAGGTTGACCGGTTGCTGGGCCAGGTCGGGACCACCGCAGCCGGCCAGCCCGAAAGCGGAGCCCAGCACCCCCAGGCCCACCGCCATCCATCGGGCGCCGCCCGAACGGAGCCCACGGGGGGCAGCGCGAAGCTGGTGCCTGGGGAGAACGGCCATCAGGCGATCTGGGCGAAAGCAGACTGGAAGGCCTCGAGCGTGGCGTCGATATCCGCGTCGCTGTGAGCCAGGGAGGTGAAGCCGGCCTCGAACGAGCTGGGGGCCAGATACACCCCCCGCTCCAGCATCGCCCGGTGCAACTTGCCGAAGCGGGCACTGTCGGTGGCCTTGGCCTCCTCGAAGTTGCGCACCGGCCCCTCGCACAGGAAGAAGCCGAACATGGCGCTGATGCTGCCGCCGCTATAAGGCAGACCGGCGTCGCGGGCCGCCTGGCCGATGCCGTCGCTGAGGCGCTTGGTGATCGTCTCCAGCCGTTCGTAGCTGCCGGGCTGCTTGAGTAGCTCCAGGGTCTTGATGCCGGCGGTCATGGCCAGGGGATTGCCGCTGAGGGTGCCGGCCTGGTACATCGGCCCGGCCGGGGCCACCATCGCCATGATGTCGGCCCGGCCGCCGTAGGCACCCACCGGCAGACCGCCGCCGATCACCTTGCCCATGGTGGTCAGATCGGGGGTGATGCCGAACTTGGCCTGGGCGCCGCCATAGCTGATGCGGAAGCCGGTCATCACCTCGTCGAACACCAGCAGGGCGCCGTTGTCCTTGGTGATCTCCCGCAGGCCCTCCAGGAAGCCCGGTTCAGGTGTGATGAAGCCTGCATTGCCCACCACCGGCTCCAGGATCACCCCGGCGATTTCGCCGGGGTTGGCGGCG
>CAIKWV010000081.1 GCA_903831165.1 uncultured cyanobacterium | reverse complement strand
CTGGCGATGGGCAGCCAGTTGCTGCTGCTGGGGGCGCTGTTGATCGGCTTCGGCATCAAGATTCCGTTGGTGCCCTTTCACACCTGGCTGCCCGACGCCCACACCCAGGCCTCCACGCCCGTCTCGGTGCTGCTGGCCGGGGTGCTACTGAAACTGGGCACCTATGGGCTGTTGCGCTTCTGCCTGGGCATGTTCCCCGAGGCCTGGGCGTTGCTGGCGCCATGGATGGCGGGCTGGGCGGCGGTGTCGGTGCTCTATGGCTCCCTGGCGGCGATCGCCCAGCGGGACATGAAACGGATGGTGGCCTACAGCTCGGTCGGCCACATGGGCTACATCTTGCTGGCCGCCGCCGCGGCCACCCCGGTCAGCCTGCTGGGGGCCGTGTTCCAGATGGTCAGCCACGGTCTGATCTCAGCCCTGCTGTTTCTGCTGGTGGGCGTCGTCTACCGCAAGACCGGCACCCGGGACCTGGAGGTGCTGCGGGGCCTGCTCAACCCGGAGCGGGGCCTGCCCTTCACCGGCACCCTGATGATCCTGGGGGTGATGGCCAGCGCCGGCCTGCCGGGCATGGCCGGCTTCATCTCCGAGTTTCTGGTGTTCCGCGGCAGTCTGGAGGCCTTCCCGCTGGCCACCCTGCTGTGCATGGTGGGCTCCGGTCTGACGGCGGTCTATTTCCTGCTGCTGGTCAACCGCGCCTTCTTCGGCCGCATGGCCATCACCCCACCCAGCGATCCGGTCGCCGATGCCAGGCTCGACATCCGCCTGGCGGCGGTGGCGCCGCGGGAAACGATTCCGGCGATGGCCCTGGCCGTCGGCGTCGTGCTGATCGGCCTGTTCCCGGCCTGGCTGGGGCGCATCAGTGAGGCGGCGAGCACCACCATGGCCCAGCTGCCGGCGATGGTGGCCAGCCTTCAGAGCGCAGGAGTGGGCTGATGCCGATCATTTCCGCCGATCTTGTCCACGCCGGCGGCCGACCCACGGCCGCTGAACTGGAGGCCAGGTTGCTGGCCGGCCAGACCCTGCTGGCTGAGACCCCGAACCATCTGATGCAGGTGGTGGACGTGCTCGAGAGCTACGGGGAGGTGCTGGATGCCTACAGCACCAACCTGATCTACCAGGCGGAACACCAGTTCCTCAATCCGCTGCCCGCCTTCCGCTTCCTCGACGGCGACCTCAGCCCGGCGAAGATCTGGCGCCATCTGATCCATGACCGCATCAACTTCGAATACGCCGAGTACTGCCAGAAGGCGATGTTCTGGCACGGTACCGGCGGCCTCGATGCCTACTTCGACTCCGAGGCCTTCCGCAGCAACGGCGCCGCCATCATCCGCCGCAAGACCAGCCGCGATCCCTTGCTGGCCCTGCTGAATCCCCTGTTCCCCGATTTCCTGCTGGAGCTGATCCGCTCCGCCGCCACCACCCATGCCCTCGGCCAGTTCTGGCGGGTAATGAGCGACCTGTTCTTGGATCTGGCCAAGGCGGAACGGGAGGGCCGCGTCCACTCAGTGGCATCGGCGGTGGAGTTCATGCGCCAGGGCCTGGTGGCGGCCGCCGCCAATCCGATCACCTACGCGGTGGAAGTGGCAGGCGAACGCTTCTGGATCCTGCCGCCGGAGGCCGGCCTCACCTTCCTGGCGGACGTGGCCGTGCCCTATGTGGAGGCGGTGTTCCTGCGGGGCATGCCGTTCCTGGGCACGGTGTCGTTCAACGCCCAGGCCCAGCAGGTGTCACCGGATCAGAGCACCTTCGCCTACGGCGCCTTGTTCGCCGATCCGCTGCCGACCATGGGCTCGGGCATTCCCCCCAGCCTGTTGATGCAGGACATGTACCGCCATCTGCCGGAGAGGCTGCATCAGTGGTACCGGCAGACCAGCCGCGGTGAAGGGGACGTGCGGGTGAAGATCTGCCTCAGCTTTCAGAAGTCGATGTTCTGCGTCACCAACGCCGCCATCGCCGGCACCTTTCCCCACCCGCTCGACCATGCCGATCCGGCGGCCCAGGCGGCCAACCGGGCCTATGCCGCCGGCTGGGCGGCGCGCCTGAGCGGCGCCCGCACCGATTGCCTCGACCCCAGTGATCTCTGAGGCACCGCTGGGGGCGTAAGGTCGCAGTCATGGATCAGCCTTGGACGCAGCGGGCGCGGCCCGACCGGCTGGAACGCCGGATTGAGTTCGACGACTACGAGACCACCCGCACCTTCCTGGAGCGGCTCAATGCGCTGTCGGAACAGCAGGGTCGCTTTCCGGACATCAGCTTCGGGCGCACCTACGTGAACCTCACCCTGCGGCCCGAGCAGGAGGATGGACCGATCGAAGCCAGCGACACCGCCTTCGCGGCAGCCATCGATGGCCTCCTCTGAGCCTCCTCCCCCCTCCCCGTCCCTGGGGCAGCCTGCTGAAGGGATGGAGGTCGAGACAACGGACGACAGCCGCATTGATCTGCACTCGGCGGTCAATGCCACCGGTATCGAAACCGTGCTGGAACAGCTGGACCGGGAGCTGATCGGACTGCGACCGGTGAAGGCCCGCATCCGCGAGATCGCCGCCCTGCTGGTGGTCAACCGGGCCCGGCAGCAGGTGGGGCTGGAGACCGCCCCGCCCAGCCTGCACATGTCCTTCACCGGCCGCCCCGGCACCGGCAAGACCACCGTGGCCGAGCGGATGTCCAAGATCCTGCACGGCCTCGGCTACGTGCGCAAGGGCCATGTGGTCACGGCCACCCGCGATGACCTAGTGGGCCAGTATATCGGACACACGGCCCCGAAAACGCGGGAGATGCTCAAGAAGGCGATGG
>CAIKWV010000080.1 GCA_903831165.1 uncultured cyanobacterium | reverse complement strand
GGGCATCTATTTCGCCGCCAAAAGTGGCCGGATGTGTGCCGATGAGATCGTGGCTGCCAGCGATCACGGCAAGCGGATCCCCACCGAAAAGGATCTCAAGGTGTATCTGAAGAAATGGGACAAGAAATATGGGGCCACCTACAAGGTGCTGGAGATTCTGCAGAACGTCTTCTACAGCAATGATCCCGCCCGTGAGGCCTTCGTCGAAATGTGCGACGACAAGGACGTGCAGCGACTGACGTTTGACAGCTACCTCTACAAACGTGTCGTGCCGGTCAATCCCTGGCAGACGCTCAAGCTCACGCTGCTCACCATCGGTGCCTACCTGCGCGGCCAGGCCTTTGCTCCTTCGGGGTACAAGCCGGTGCCCAGTGCCGTACGCAGTGAAGCCGAAATGGAGCAGATCCTGGCTGCCGATGCTGCCAGTGCCGCTGCCGGCAACGGTGTTGGCGTGACGAGCAAAGCCTCGACTGCAACCGTTGATTCAAAACCAGCTGCGGAATCGGGCGAACGGGAGCCGATCTTGGCCGGTAAGAGCTGAGGCTTCATTGGGCCGGTGCTCACTACCGTGGCCAGCAGGCCCGATCTGCCCACGGTAGTGAGTTGGACTGATTGAGCATCGGCAGCAGCGCTACAAACATCAGCACTGTGAATTTGCGTCAAATAGAGACGGCAAAATCAATATTCCAATTCAACGCGTGGCTCTGGTTCAGTATCTGTGATCATATGGATACCTGTTGCCAGCGAGCCAATGGGGCTTCCGCGTTCTTGGATTTGAGATGCCAATCGTGTTGGGGTTCAAGCCGTGCAACTGACGAAAATCTGGAGTTGCTCTGGGCAGATCCCCTTGCCGGTGCGGACTCTCAGCCGGAGCAGGTGGTGGTTGTTAAATGCTGAAGCCTGCCTGGTTACGACTATTTGTTGTGATCAGATGTTTGGCGGGGTTCTGTTGATTTGGGCGAATGTTTCGACCATGCAACTTCTGGTCGGCTACCGGTCATGATGTGATCGGCTTTGCAACAAGCTCTGGTTTGTCTGGCCCGCCTCAGCGATTTCAATCGTTGCTTGGCTTGAGCTTGGATTGTGCAGCATGCTTTGCGAGATGGATCCTTATCCATCCATGGGGCTCTTGCCTTGTCAGCAGGCCTTCCATCAGGCCTGCTGATAAGGCGAATGGGTTCCGATCTTGTGTGGATCGGGGCTGCCGTGACGATCGGTTGTGATCGGCGCAACGTTGGCCCGGATGCGGTTCGCGGTCAGTGGGGCTGGTCCATGACCATGAGCTTCATCAGCCTTGCAGGGGTTGGCGGGTGAGGCACCCTCTCACCCCTGTAGACGGGCGAAGTCCGCCAGCACCAGTGCCTGATTGCGCAGCACGCCCAGCAGATTCAGGCGATTGGCCCGCACGGCCGGATCGTCCGCCATCACCATCACGCTCTGTTCGCCGTCGAAGAAGGCCGCCAGCACCGGGGCACTCTCGGCCAGGGCTGCAGCCAGGGAGCT
>CAIKWV010000079.1 GCA_903831165.1 uncultured cyanobacterium | reverse complement strand
GGTTTCGACCAGCAGATCGGTGCGGTCCTGGCAGCAGAGCACCCGGGCCGCCAGACGTCGCCCCAGCTCGCTGACGGTGACGCTGCGCAACAGGGGACTGCGGGGCATGATCCCGAACACCGGCAGGCCGAGGCGCTCCAGGGCTGGTTCCACCTCCTGGCGCAGCTCGGCCACCTGCTCGGGAATGACGGCGTTGAGGACCACGCCGGCCAGCAGGTCCCCCAGCTGCTGGCGGGCCTCCAGCAGGGGATCGACGCTGCGGCTGTCGACCCAGTTGTGCACGAGCACCACGGGGGCCTGCAGGGCCCGGGCCATCTGGGCCAGCCCCAGGCCGAACAGCTGCCCTTCGCTGAGGGTGCCGGCCGCCTCCAGCAGCACGAGCTGGTCGCTGGCGGCAGCGATGCGCCGCTGCAGCTCGGCGAAGGCCGCCCCGGGAGCCAGCTCACCGCTGAGCAGACGCCGATGCACGGAGCCGGGTTCCTGCACCTGCAGCGAGGGCAACAGCTGGCTGGCCGGCAGCCCCAGGGTGGTGCCGATGAAGCGCACGTCGGCATCGAGGATCGCGGACCCGTCAGCTTCAGCGCCGCGGTTCGCGGCCGTCTCCGATCCGGCCATCCCGGCCTGGCTGCCGGCGGGATCGGCATCCGTGTCGTCGAGACAGGTGGCCAGGGGCTTGCCGAACAGGATCGAGACACCCAGGCGATTCAGCTGGTGCGCCAGACCCAGCACCACTGCCGACTTGCCGCTGAAGGGTTCGCAGGAGCCGATCAGCAGGGGGCTCTGGGCGGAAGTGGGCATGGAGCGACCTCGCCGGAGCCTGCGGATTGGCAGCCAATCTAGGCAGGTTCAATCCCGCAGGCCCATGGTGGAGCACCCCCAGCCGACAATCACTGTGGCGATCACCGGCGCCAGTGGGGCCCTCGGCCAGGCCCTGCTGCGCCAGTGGCACCGCCGCGGGGCCCGTCTGATCGCCCTCACCCATGGCGAGGCGCCGCTGGCGCTGTGGCAGACCACGGGCGAGCCGATCCCGCTGCAGCAGGTGCGCTGGCAGGTGGGCCAGGAGGCCGATCTCCGGACCACGTTGGAGGCGGTGGACGTGCTGGTGATCAACCACGGCATCAATCCCCATGGCCAGCGCAGCGTCGCCGCCACGGGCCAGGCCCTGGAGGTCAACGCCCTCAGCGCCTGGCGGATGCTGGAGCTGTTCGCCGAGGTGGTGCAGCAGCGCCAGTCGCTGGCCCCAGCCTCCAGCATCGCTGCCGGGGATCGGGCCGCCGTGACAGCCGCCGGCCCCGCCCGGCCCCGGGCGGAGGTCTGGCTCAACACCTCGGAGGCGGAGATCCAGCCCGCCATCAGCCCGCTCTATGAGCTCAGCAAGCGGTTGATCGGCCAGCTGCTGAGCCTGCGGGCCCTGGATCTGGCCGGCACGCTGCGGCTGCGGCGGCTGGTGCTGGGGCCGTTCCGCTCGGCCCTCAATCCGATCGGTGTGATGACGGCCGATTGGGTGGCCTGCCAGGTGCTCCGGCAGGCGGTGGACTGGAACTGCTCGCTGGTGATCGTCACCCCGAACCCCCTCACCTACGTGCTGATGCCGCTGACCACCCTGAGTCGCTGGGCCTACTTCCGGCTGACGACGCGCCCCTGATCGACGATCCCGGACTCAGAAGTCCCGGTCGGTGAGGATCTCGCAGCCATCGCTGGTGACCACGATCGTGTGCTCCCACTGGGCCGAGAGCGAGCCGTCCATGGTCACCACGGTCCAGCGGTCCTTGAGGGTGCGGCAGGCCTTGCTGCCGGCATTGAGGATCGGCTCCACCGCCAGGGTCATGCCGGCCCGCAGGGCCATGTTGGGCAGGTCGCGGGTGCGGAAGTTGAACACCGAGGGCTCTTCGTGCAGGTTGCGGCCGACGCCGTGGCCGGTGTAGTCCTCGACCACCGCGTAGCCGTGGGCCTCGACGTGGTCCTGCACGGCCCCGGCCAGCTCCAGCAGGGTGCTGCCGGCTTTGATCGTGGCCAGACCCTTCATCAGCGATTCCTGGGCCACGCGGCTGAGGCGGCGGGCGTCGTCGCTGGCCGACTCACCAACGGGAATGGTGACGCAGCTGTCGCCGTGATAGCCCTCGAAGTAGGCGCCGGTGTCGACCTTGAGCAGGTCACCGTCGCGGATCACCTGGCGATCGCTGGGGATGCCGTGCACGACCTGGTCATTGATGCTGGCGCAGATGCTGGCCGGAAAGCCGTGGTACCCCTTGAAGCTGGGGGTGGCGCCCATCTCGCGGATGCGTCGCTCGGCGTAGCGATCCAGGTCAGCGGTGCTCATCCCCGGAGCGGCGATCTCGATGATTTCGCGCAGCACCGTGGCGACGATGCGGCTGGCCTGACGCATGATCTCGATCTCGCGGGCGGATTTGACCTCCACGCCGCGGCGACCTTTCTGAATCCGGGGTCCGGTCTGGGTGACCACGCCGCTGGAGCCCTGTCCTGACTGGGCATTGGCCAGCAGATCGGCAAAAAGATTCATGCGGCGGTCGCTGGGGGGAAGTTGGGTCGGCCGGATTCAAGTTATCAATGGCGTCACCCCGGTTGTCGTCCTCGCCGTGTCCCCCGAGTCCTCCCCGGTTGCGGCCCCGCCCCTGGCCGCCAGGCTGCGTCAGGCCCACGCCAGCCTGGCCCCGTTCGTGCTGGCCCCCCTGCTGCTGACGGTGATCAGTGGGGTCAGCTACCGGCTGCTGCGGGACTGGGCAGGCCTGAACAGGGATCAGGCCCACCTGCTGATGGTGTTGCACGAAGGGGAATGGCTGCGGGGCTGGTTCGGGCCCAACGGCGAAACCCTGTATGTGCTGTTCAACGGCCTCGGCTTGCTGTGGATGCTGGTCAGTGGGGCCTCCATGGCCTGGCAGCGGCTCCAGCGCCAATGGCGGCGCCGCTGAGGAGGGGGTCACCCCAGCCGGTACACTGGTGGTTTGGCCAGGCGTCGCGGAACTCGGGATGGCAGCGGAAACAACAGAGCAGAACATGTCCGAGCAGGACAGCCCAGTGCTGGAGAGCGATCCCCAGGCTGCGGCCGAGCAGATCAGCGCCGCTCCGGCGGTGACCGTCACCACCGGCAAGCTGTGCGCCTACGACCTCATCAAGGCGTTTGAAGCCGAGCAGCTCAAGGATGATCTGCCGGAGATCTACGTCGGCGACACCGTCAGGGTCGGGGTGCGCATCCGCGAGGGCAACAAGGAGCGGGTGCAGCCCTACGAGGGGGTCGAGATCGCCAAGCGTCACGGCGGCCT
>CAIKWV010000078.1 GCA_903831165.1 uncultured cyanobacterium | reverse complement strand
CGGCATGCCAGGGATGCCCGGCATGCCAGGGATGCCCGGCATGCCAGGGATGCCCGGCATGCCTGGCATGGGTGGGTTCCCGGGAATGGGAGGCATGCCAGGGATGGGAGGCGGAATGCCCGGAATGCCGGGGATGGGCGGGATGCCGGCTGGTGCCCGTCACGGCGGAGGCAATCCGCCGAGGCCGCCCAAGGTCAAGAAGAATCGTAAGGGGTTCGGAGAGCTCTGATGGCGGAGGCGCGTCGAGGCGTAGGTCCCACCGGCAAGCTGGTCCTGCGCAAGCGCCGGCGGCGCCATCACACCAGGCCCACCGTCCTGCGGCGCCTGATCGAGCCGGTCTGGATCGAGATCCGCACGATGCTGCGCACGCCGCTCTACCGCTGGAGCCTCGGCACGCTCGCCAGCCTGGCTCTGCTGTTCTGGCTGCTGGGGCTCGTGTTGCCCTCCAGCAATCCAAATCGCTTCCGCGCCAGCCCTCAGGGCCAGCTCACAAGGTAGAGTCCTCGATTGGAAATCTCATGTCAGGGCCACGATGATCAAGCTCCGCCTGAAGCGGTTTGGTAAGAAGCGGGAAGCGAGTTTCCGCCTCGTGGCCACCAACAGCACCTCTCGCCGGGACGGCCGTCCCCTCGAGGAGCTGGGCTTCTACAACCCCCGCACCAAGGAAACCCGCCTCGACACCGAGGCGATTCGCGCCCGCCTCAGCCAGGGCGCCCAGCCCACCGACACGGTGCGCTACCTGCTCGAAAAGGGCGGCCTGATCGAGAAGACGATCCGTCCGGCCGAAACGGTCGGCAAGCTCAAGCAGGCCGCCGACCGCGAGGCCGCAGCCGCTGCGGCCAAGAAGGCCGAAGCTGAGGCCAAGGCCGCCGCGGCAGCTGCCGCCGCTGCCGAAGCCGAGGCCGCTGCTGCCGCCAAGGCCGCCGCCGAAGCCGAAGCCGAAGCCGAAGCAGCCCCCGCCGAGGCCGAAGCCTGAGCGATCAGGTCCCCTTGGGATTCACAACGGACCCGCTCGATTCCAGCGCTGCGGGTTCGTCTCTGATGCCGAATCAAGCCACACCCGTTGAGCCGGCGGCCGGTCCTGAGCGGGTCGGTCAGCCCGTGAGCGATGAAGCCATCGTTTCGGTTGAATCCAGCCTGGAAGGCCGCAGAATCCTGGCCCTGCCCGATCCCAGTGCCGCCCTGGCGCTGGCCGGGGAGGCTGAGGCCACCCTGCGGCGCATCGAGGCTCTCACCGGGGCCAAGCTGGTGCTGCGCGGTCTGGAGCTGGTGATCCTGGGACGCCCTCCCCAGCTGGAGCGCGCCGGGGCCCTGATCGAAGCGGTCCGGCCCCTCTGGCAAAGCGGCGAACGGGTCAGTGCGGTGGATCTGCAGAGCGCCCTCACCGCCCTCGATACCGGCCGCGCCGAAGAGCACGGGGCGATGGGTCGCCACGTCCTGGCCACCAGCGTCGGCGGTAGGCCGCTGCGGGCCCGCACCCTGCGCCAGAAGGGCTTCATCGAGGCGATGGAACGCCACGACCTGACCCTGGCGATCGGTCCAGCGGGCACCGGCAAGACGTTCCTGGCCACGGTGCAGGCGGTGCGGATGCTGCAGGAACGGCGCGTGGAGCGGCTGGTGCTCACCCGGCCGGCGGTGGAGGCGGGCGAGCGTCTCGGTTTCCTGCCCGGTGATCTGCAGCAGAAGGTGGATCCCTACCTGCGGCCCCTCTATGACGCCCTGCACACCCTGCTGGGCCGGGAGCGCACCGAGGCCCTGCTGGAAAAGGGGGTGATCGAGGTGGCTCCCCTGGCCTACATGCGCGGGCGCACCCTGGCGGACGCCTTTGTGATCCTCGATGAGGCCCAGAACACCACCGCCGCCCAGATGCGCATGGTGCTCACCCGCCTGGGCGAAAACTCCCGCATGGTGGTCACCGGTGACATCACCCAGATCGACCTGCCGCTCGGGCAGTTGAGCGGTCTGGTCGAAGCGCAGCAGGTGCTGGCGGGGGTGGAGGGGGTGGCCATCTGCCGGTTCAGCGATGCCGACGTGGTGCGCCACCCGCTGGTGCAGCGGCTGGTGCAGGCCTACGCTCGGCGCGACGCGCGATCGATGGCAACAGCAGCCAGGACCTGATGCCCTACCCAACGGCTCTGCCGCGATGGAGGAAGCGAGCCGAGCGGCTGCGCGTCCCGGCCCAGATCGCCCTGGCGGCCCTGCTGGCCTACGCGTTGGGCTTCGCCTTCACCAGCCTGTTCCCCGGCTATCTGCCCAAGATCGGTGGGCTGTGGTCGGCCATCTCGGCCATCGTGGTCACCCAGGGCTCCCGCAGGGACACCGTCTCCTCGGCCTCGTTGCGGCTGCTGGGTTCGGCGATCGGGGCGATCACCAGCGCGATCTATCTGTCGCTGCTGCCCTTCGATCCGATCGGCATGGCGGTCACCATCTTCGCGACGGTGCTGATCTGCCACGCCTTCAACGTCCCCAGTCACGCCCGCCTGGCGGCGATCACGGTGATCGTGATCATGGTCACCGGCAGCCTGGATCCCGCCCTCAGCCCGGGCCTCAATGCCCTGTTGCGCTTCGTTGAATCCAGCATCGGCACGGGCGTGGCCGTGCTCGAGGTGCTGCTCTGGCCCGCGGCGGCGGCGTCCGCCTCCAGCTCCTCGACCAGGCGCCCATAGGGGGATCCACACCAGAGCGGCCGCCAGCCCCCCGCAGTCGCTGGCAGGATGGATGAAGTTTCAACACCTTCTGAGCCATGCCGGCCAGCAGCAATTTCCAACAAGCCATCCAGGAGGCCCAGCGCGGCTCCTTGGTCGGCCCCAACGTGGTCAACAAGGCCCTGCCCTATGTGGGAGGCGGCATGGTGCTGACCGCCGCCGGGGTGCTGGGAGGCATCTCCTTGATGGCGTCCAGCCCCACGCTGTTCATGCCCCTGTTCTGGGTGGCCCTGATCGGCAACTTCATCCTGTTCTTTGTCGCCCAGAACGCGGCGAGCAAGGGCAACAACGCCACGGCCCTGCCGATCCTGACGGCCTACAGCCTGATCACTGGCTTCACCCTCAGCGGCATTGTCAGCTACGCCGTGGCGGCCGCCGGCATCGGCGCCGTGGGAACCGCGGCCCTGGCTACCGGACTGACCTTTGTGGTGGCCTCCTTCTTCGGCCGCCGCATGAGCGACAACGTCGGTCAGGCCCTGACCGGTGTGGTGGGCTTGGGGATCGTGGGCCTGGTGATTGCCATGGTGGTCCAGCTGATCGGCAGCATCTTTGCCCCAGGCGTCTTCAGCGCCGGCGGCTTTGAGCTGATGATCGCGGGCTTTGGTACGGTCTTGTTCGTGGGAGCCGCCTTCGTCGACTTCTACACCATGCCCCGCACCTATCGGGATGACCAGTATCTGGCTGGTGCCTTGGGCATGTATCTGACCTATATCAACCTCTTCATCTTCATCCTGCGCCTGGTCATTGCACTTCAGGGTGG
>CAIKWV010000077.1 GCA_903831165.1 uncultured cyanobacterium | reverse complement strand
TCGGGGCTGGGCAGCCTCGGATGTTTGGTTCTGCCCGGCGCTGATCGAGGCCTGTTCGGCGGAGAGCATCTGTTGATCAGGTCTGGTGGCTTCATCGCCATTGCTCGGATCCCAGACCTTCTCCGTCGCGGCTGCAGCCGGACTGGTCGCTGTAGGCGACCTGCCGGATGAAAAAGGCAGCGGTTCCGTAGCTAAAATCCCAATCTCAGTCTGTTCGCCCGAGGCGACCGGCTCCAGCCCCAGCTGAGGATCGGCCGCCAAGGGATCCTGGTACAGCAGCGGCGGCAGGGAGCAGAGCGTGGCCCGCACGATCGGATCGAGCGCTTCGGGCGCCAACCAACCGCCACCGCGGCGACGTTGCCTTGCCTCAGCCTGGAAGCGCCAACGCCTGGGCTGACTCCAGCTCCGGGGCCGCAGCACCCAAAGCCCGTCACAGGCCTGCCAAAGGGGCCCATAGCTTTCCAGTTGTCGGTCCCAGTAGGGCAGCCAGTCGAGCTCGGTCGCGGTCAAGGCCGGAGCTCTGCCTGGGCCCGGTCGGCTCAGATCGACGGACTTGAGGGCCGTCTCCAAGGGGCCCGGCCCGTAGGCCCGGCACCCCATCAGCCACCCCTCCAGCAGCAGGGCGTCGCAGTTCTGCCGGCGCCAGCCGCTGCGATCCCCCTGGCCCTGAGCCAGGGTCTTGTCGAAGCGAGGCAGGCAGAGAAAGCCACTCTTTCGCCAGCGCTCCAGACACTCCAGCAGCAATTCCAGATCGTGACTGCCCGGCGGTACGCGCGTCACACCGAAGGGATTGCCCGCCAGCCGCCGTTGCCGCTCGGGCCAGGGCAGATAGAGATCGTCGATCGAGGCCACCACCAGCTGCAGGCCCAGAGCCGGCGCCAAAGCTTCGAGCGCCCTACCCAGGCTGCTCTTGCCGGCTCCGACCGGGCCATTGAGGGCCAGCAACGGCAGCCGACCACCACCGTGACTGCGCAGGTCGAGCAGTTGCTGCAACAGGGGCTGGGCAAACCCCAGCCACATCCGCGCCTCGATCGCCGGCAGGCCCAGCGCCTGCAGCCGGACGTTGGCCTGCTCAGGTTCCAAGTTTGAACGCCTCGAACACCATGGCGTAGGTAGCCCCAATCCTGAGGTTGTCGATCATGACCCAACCCAGGGGCGCCGGACCGCTCACCACTCGGGTGCGCAGGCGCACGATCAGTTCGAACACCAGCACCAGGGTCAGCACCAACATCGGCCGGCCACCCCGAAAACGGACCAGCAGCAGGGCGGTGACGTTCTGAGCGAGATAAAAGCCGATCAGCAGCGAAAGGATCGACAGGCTGCCGGCCCGCCAGCTACGGCGCAGCTGGGTCAGCAGCGATCCGGCCCAACGGCTCTGCAGGGCCTGAAATCGAGTTTGCTGCCATCTCGGCTCAACCATCCCTGGGCTCCCGCTCGAGCAGCAGATCCTGCAGGTAGGACAGCGTCACCTGACCGCCCGGGCAAGTCGGACCGCGCAACACCACGGCCGGCTGCCCCGGCTCCCCCAGACCATCCAGCACCGCCCGCGCCGCCTCGAACACCGGCGCGGGCTCGGACGCGGACATCTGACTGAGCGTCACCAGGGTGCCGAGGCCGGCCGCCTGCGCAGCCGCCAGCCCCTGGGCCGAATCCTCCAGCACCAGAATCTGGTCTGGGTCCACCTGAACCTGCTCCATCGCCAGCCGGTAGGCCTCGGGGTCGGGCTTTTTGCGGCCCACATCCTCGCCGCAGATCCAGAAGCGGAACGCGGCCTGCAGATCGCCGAAGCTGGCCTGCATCAAGGCTGTAACCGCACTCCGGCCGCTGGTGGTCACGATCGCCTGGGGGACACCGGCCGCAGCGAGCTCCGCCAGCAGGCGCAACACACCGGCCCGCGGTGCCAGGCCGCCGGCTGCTACAAGCTCCCGGTAATGCTCCTGCTTGCGGGCCTGCAGCTGATCGAGGCGGTCCGGCACGCTCGGCTCGCCTTCGACCTCCGCCAGGAAGGCACCGATGCGCTCGCGGCCACCGGGGACCTTCAGCCAACGGCGGTAGGTCACGGCATCCCAATGCCAGGGCAAGCCAGCTTCGGCAAAGGCGCGATTGAAGGCCAGGCGATGGCCGGTCATCTCCGTTTCGGCCAGGGTGCCATCGACATCCCAGAACACGGCCTTGAGACGCTTGCCCATGGATGCCAGCCGTTGGAACTCCGCCGCGGGATGTCGCTGCCCGGGAAGGCTAAGGGTGCCGCACACGCCTGCAGGGCCGCACAATGAACCAGCCTTGCCGTCAGCCGTTGCTCCCCGCCCACGACGAGCAACGCTGGCTGCTGCCCTGCTCCCTTCCCCCAGAGACCAGCGGCGCGGTCCCCGGTGGCGGAACGCTCGAGCTGCCACCGGAACTCCTGGCGGTGCTCTGGCGCCGGGGCCACCGCAGTGCGGCGGCGATCGAGACCCTGCTGAGTCCGCCTGGAGCCCCGGACCCGCGCCAGCACTTTCCCGATCTGGTGCGGGCGGAGCAACGGTTGGAGCAGGCCTGCCGCCAGGGGGAAACCGTGGCGATCTGCGGCGACTACGACGCCGATGGCATGACCAGCACCGCCCTGCTGGCCGGGGTGTTGCAGCGGCTGGGGGCCATCGCCCACCCTGCCATTCCGAGTCGCATGGCGGAGGGCTACGGCCTCAATGTGGCGATGGTGGACCGTTTGGCCGCAGCGGGGATCGGGCTGCTGATCACGGTCGACAACGGCGTTTCGGCCAGGGAGGCCCTCGATCGGGCTCAGGAGCTGGGGCTGGAGGTGATCCTCACCGACCACCACACCCTGCCGGCGGAGCTGCCGCCCCATCTGGCCCTGCTGCATCCGGCGGTCACGCCTGCGGACTCCCCGTTCCGCGGCCTGGCCGGTGTCGGCCTCGCCCATGTGCTGGCCTCGGGGCTCTGCCGACGCCTCCAACGTCAGGATGGCCTGGCGATCGCCCTGGACCTGTTCTGCATCGGCACGATCGCCGACATGGCGCCGCTGGTCGGGGTGAACCGGCGCTGGCTGATGGACGGGCTGCCCCATCTGGGCCGTAGCAACCTGCCCGGGCTGAAGGCGCTGCAACAGATCGCCGGCATTGAACAACGGCCGCTGGATGCGGAGACGGTCGGTTTCCAGCTGGCACCGCGCATCAATGCCGTCGGTCGCCTCGGGGATCCGCTGCTGGTGGTGGAGCTGTTGACGACCGAGGACCAGGACCAGGCCCTGGATCTGGCCCGCAGCTGCGAAACGATGAATCGCCAGCGGCGGGGGCTCTGCGATGCGATCGAAGCGGAGGCCCTCGCCCTGCTTGAAGCCGACGGTCCCCAGCGACCCGCGTTCCTGTTGCTGGCACAGAGCCATTGGCATCACGGCGTGATCGGCATCGTGGCCTCTCGGCTGGTGGACCGCTTCGGCCTGCCGGCGGCCCTGCTGGCGGGAGAGGGCAACGGCCGCTTGCGGGCTTCGGTGCGGGCCCCGAGCGGCTTCGCCGTGGACCGGGCCCTGAGCGCCTGCAGCGAGCTGCTGTTGCGCCATGGCGGCCATCCCGCGGCCGGCGGCTTCACCGTCGAAGCCGCTCAGGTCAGTCAGCTGCATGAACGGCTGGAAGCCCTGGCCCAGCAATGGCTCTCCGAAGGTGGCGGCGGTCGCACGGTGGAACCGGAAGCCCTGCTCAGCCTGGAGCGAATCGATCGGGAGTTCTGGCAGCAGCTGGTCCGGCTCGAGCCCTTCGGCATCGGCCATCCCGCCCCGATCTTCTGGAGCGCCGGCTGCCGGGTGGTCAGCCAGAAGTTAATGCGGGGCGGCCATCTGCAGTTGCTGCTGGAGCAGCAGGGCCAGCAGCGGCGGGCCGTGGCCTGGCGCTGGCAGGGTCCCGAGCAGGTGGTGGGACCCCTGGATGTGGCCTACCGCCTGCGCCTGGATCGCTGGCAGGGCGAAGAACGCCTGCAGCTGGAGCTGCTCGGCCTGCGCGCCAGCGGCGGCGACGAAGTGGTGCTGCAGCGGCAGCAACGCACCTACTGGTGCAGACGTCAGGGCGATCGGCTGGTGATCCGCAACGCCGCTGGCCTGGAACTCGAAGCGCCGGTCGCCAGCGGGACGAAGGCCCAGGCCGCGAACGCCCTGGAGGCGAGCGACCAGCCGGATCAGCGGCACCCCTACGTGCAGGATTTGTTCCGAGAGGCGGCCATGGCCCTGGGCCTGTCTTTCTGAACGCGACAACATGCTGCCGGTCGATGGAGCCCGCTCGCTTCAGAAGCCCGGAGTGCCGTCACGCAGCGACGATTGCCCGCCATCTCAAACCAGGGGGCACCAGCTTCGAATTCGTGCGGCCTCCGGGGAGAGACCCCGTTCAGCAACGGCCGTTCAGTCCTGGGGGTCCCGCCGATTCCAGAGGATGGTTCCTGGCTCAACGGCAGAACAACCCCTGGACTTGAGGCCCAGCAGTGACCCAGGACAGCAGGATGCCGGAGCCAGACCATGGGAACCTCCCGAAGTTTGAACCCACAAGGCAACCAGAAGGCCAATGGTCTGTGGAAGCTCAGGCCAACCACCACTGCCTGCCTGGAGTGGCAGCGAGATCAGAGATTGGACCAGCGCAGCGTCAGAAGGCCGTCGGGTTCTCCAGGGCTTCCCTAAGCCGCAGGGAAACTCGCGAGGGGCTCAGCTCACAGTTGCCAGGTGCCGACGCTGCGTTCTTAGAGAGCGCCGCGGCGATAGAAAAGGATGAAGATCACTGCGGGACCGGCCAGAGTGATCAGGGCCAGGGCTCCGAAGTTGGCGATCAGATGAAAGTCGATGCCCATGACGTCTTGCTCGTGCGGGTGGCGCTCGAGCTGAACCATAAGGTGCCGGCCCCGTGCAGCCGAGGCGAGACAGCGCCACTGTGACGGCTTGTCACAGCGCCGGCGCCCATGACGGCGGACGCCGTGGCTGAATGGCCTCTCAGCCTCGGAACCGAGCAGGCGGCATGAAGCTCCAGGAGCAGTGGCGATGCATCGGCGGCTGTGGGGCCTGTTGCCGCCTTGACCCAGCCCTGCGCGGCGAGGCCCTCGAAGCCCTGAATGACCAGCAACAGCAGACCTACCTGGCGATGGTGGGACCGGATGGCTGGTGCATTCACTTCGACACCGGCTCCCGGCGCTGCCGCATCTACGAGCAGCGGCCTGACTTCTGCCGGGTGGACAACCTGGTGGGGCTGTTCAGCACCGGCGGCGATGACAGCTCCGAACCCGGCGTCGACAGCAGCAAGGTGAATGGCGACCGAGGGGGTAGCACCAGCCCAGATCAGGTTGGGGAGCCCGCTCCAGCCGCTCCCGGTAGGGGCCGACCAGGGCTCAGCCTCGGTGACGGCGATCCAGCGGATGCCCTTGCGATCGCCTGTTGCCGCCAGCAGATCCGCAGCGAGTGGGGAGGGCGTGGCAAGGTGATGAGGCGCTTCAATCGCGCCATTCGCCACACCCTTCGCCCGCGACGATGAGTGAGCTGCCCGATCCGCTGGGAGCGCCCTCCCAGGCGGAGCCAACCGGCGAACCCGGTCCCCAGGCTCCAGCCGCTTCCGCTTCGGCCGGCAGCTGGGGGGCGGTGTTCCTCTCCACCGCCACCACGGTCTTTCTGGCGGAGCTGGGCGACAAGACCCAGCTGGCGGCCCTGTTGTTGTCGGCCGAATCGGGCAGACCCGGGGTCGTCTTCGTCGGGGCCTCCCTGGCCCTGATCTGCTCCAGCCTCGTGGGTGTTCTGCTGGGCCGCTGGCTCTCCAGGGTGATGGCGCCGGAGCAACTGGAGCGGGCCGCGGGGTTGCTGATGGTGGCGCTCGGCCTCTGGCTGGGTCGCCAGGCCGTACTCCAGTTCCCCCCCCTGCACCAGGCCCTCAGCTGAGACCCCTGCCGTCATGCTCGCTCTTCTGGCCTCCACGTTTGTCACCGTCTTCCTCGCGGAACTCGGGGACAAGACCCAGCTGGCGATCGTCAGCATCAGCGGCACCTCCAACCGCCCCGGTGCGGTGTTTGCCGGCAGCTCGTTTGCCCTGGTGCTGGCCAGCCTGGTGGGCGCGGCTGCCGGTGGTTCCCTTTCCAGCGTGGTGCCCACCAACAGCCTGCAACTTGCTGCGGCAGCGGGCTTTCTGATCATCGGCGCCCGGCTGATCCTGCGCTCCAGTGCCACCAGTGCTGAGGCCGAGCCCGCCCCCGTATCGCCCGAAGCGGCGGCGGGCTCGGTGGAGGCTCAGGACCGGGAGCCGACCACTCCCTAAAGTCCTGCTGATATCGGCCGATCGGCGGCTCCCCAGCTCCTCAGGGCGATCCCGCCCCAGGCCAGGTGCCCCAGGCCGGATCAGCCCGCGCTGAGCACGGTGTCCAGCTTCGCCCCAACCGGCTGCGACAACCGGATCCAAGCCCATCCCCAGTACCCCGATCCCGATGAAGTTCACGGTCGCCGACCTGC